>JBHEKO010000001.1:0-5614 GCA_041859475.1 Candidatus Hydrogenedentales bacterium | reverse complement strand
CCTCGAAACCGGCTGGGATATGCCAAGTGGCTCACGAACGCGGAGCATCCCCTGACTTCGCGCGTCACGGTGAATCGCTATTGGATGCACTATTTCGGCACGGGGATCGTGAAGACGGTTGAAGACTTTGGTGTGCAGGGCGAATGGCCGAGTCACCCTGAATTGCTCGATTGGCTGGCGACGGAGTTTGTGCGCAGCGGATGGGACGTGAAGGCCATGCAGCGCCTGATCGTCACTTCCGCGACGTACCGGCAATCATCGCGCATGACCCCTGTGCTGGTGGAGAAGGACCCTGAGAACCGTTTGCTCGCGCGCGGTCCGCGCTTCCGCATGGAGGCCGAACAAATCCGCGACAATGCGCTTGCAATCAGCGGGCTTCTGGTTGCGAACATTGGCGGGCCCAGCGCGCGACCCTATCAACCGAAAGGGATCTGGGAAGACGTGGCCTATGGCGGGGAATTCACGGCCCAGCGGTTCGTTCAGGACCAAGGCGACAGTCTGTATAGACGCAGCATGTACACGTTTTGGAAGCGCCAGGCTCCGCCGCCTTCCATGCTTGTGTTTGATGCGCCGAGCAGGGAGGTGTGTACGGCGCGGCGTCCTCGCACGAACACGCCGCTTCAGGCGCTCGCGTTGCTGAATGACCCTCAGTTCGTGGAGGCGGCTCGCGCGTTGGCGCAGCGCATGTTGGGGGTTGGCGGCGAGGTGTCGTCGCGGATCGAACACGGCTTTGAGTTGGCCGTGGCGCGCAAGCCTTCGCAGGATGAGACAAGCATCTTAACGGGCGTTTTTGCCGAGCAGTTGGACGAGTTCCGCGCGAAGCCGGACGAGGCGAAGCGATATCTTTCGGTAGGCGAGTCCGAATCCTACAGCGCGCTCGACCCGTGCGAGCTTGCGGCATGGACCAGCGTTGCCAGCATGATTCTGAATCTTGACGAAACGATCACCAAGAGCTGATTGCCTCCAATCATCGAGGATTTGAAGCATGGACCCGATTCAAGAGAGAGACCTTCTGCTGACGCGTCGGCGCTTCTTTGGCCTATGCAGTGCCGGTATCGGAACCGCGGCCTTGGGTTCTATCCTTTCGCCGCAGGCTTTCGCCGCTGCCGTATCCCAAGGGACCGGCATGCTGGGCGCCCCCCACTTCGCCCCACATGCAAAACGCATCATCTACTTGTTCATGTCGGGTGGGCCGTCACAACTCGATCTCTTCGATTTCAAGCCCGGACTCCAAGGCGTTCACGGAACAGACCTGCCTGATTCCATTCGTATGGGCCAACGCCTGACGACTATGACCTCGGCGCAGAAGCATTTTCCGGTCGTGTCCACGATGTTCAAGTTCGCGCAGCGGGGCGAAAGCGGTGCATGGATGAGCGACCTGCTGCCGCACATGGCGACTATCGCCGACGAGTTTTGCATGGTCAAGACGGTGAACACGGAGGCCATCAACCACGACCCGGCCATTACCTATATTCAGACCGGTAGCCAGTTGCCCGGACGTCCCAGCCTTGGATCGTGGCTCAGCTATGGTTTAGGGGAGATGAACAAGGATCTGCCTGCGTTTGTGGTGATGATGTCCATCACCGATCCCAACCGCGGTGCGCAGGCGCTTTTCGACCGGCTATGGGGCAACGGGTTTCTTCCTTCGGAATACCAGGGAGTGAAGTTTCGCTCCGGGTCCGATCCCGTGCTTTTCCTGTCGAATCCGCCCGGAGTCAGCAAGGAATCACGGCGCCGGGAACTGGATGCGCTTGCGAAGCTCAACACGATTCAGCTCGACGCGTTCGCGGACCCGGAGATCAATACGCGCATTGCTCAGTACGAGATGGCGTACCGGATGCAGACTTCGGTGCCTGAGCTGACGGATATTTCCGATGAGCCGGAAAGCACCTTCGCGCTTTACGGGGAGGACGCCAGGAAGCCGGGGACGTATGGGTTCAATTGCCTCATGGCGCGGCGTTTGGCCGAGCGCGACGTGCGCTTTATCCAGCTTTATCACCGGGACTGGGATCAGCACAACAATCTCCCGAAGGATTTAGCCCTGAATTGCAAGGACACCGATCAGGCGACTGCGGGGCTGATCATGGACCTAAAGCAGCGGGGAATGCTTGACGACACGCTGGTGGTGTGGGGCGGAGAATTTGGACGGACCGTGTATTGCCAGGGCGATCTCACTGCGGACAATTACGGACGCGATCACCATGGGCGCTGTTTCACGATGCTCTTGGCGGGCGGCGGTATGAAGCCAGGGATAACGTACGGGGAGACGGATGACTTCGGATACAACATCGTGAAGGACCCCGTACATATCCATGATCTCAATGCGACGATTCTGAACCGGATGGGCATCGATCACGAGCGGTTGACCTATCGTTTCCAGGGTCGGGATTTCCGCCTTACCGATGTCCACGGAAAGGTCGTCAGGAACATCTTGGCGTAGCGGCGCGTTAGAGGCCGGAAATGCTTGAGATCATCCATTTCTCGCCTTCCCGGGCGCAGGCCAGGGATAAGGTGGTTGTGCCGGTGGGTGTCGCCAGAACGACGTTCTCGACGAGCGCACCGTCGCCATCGATGCTTATCCGAGCATTGTCGAGGCCAAACTGGATGTTGTTCATTTGGCCGGCCGTCTTGAAGCCCTGCATGAGCACGCGCGTCTCAGTCTTTCCGCGCCCGGAGGCATCGGAGTAGCCATCGGAAATGGCCGTCATGATCTTGTCGATACTCTGGGACTCAACGGCCCTCTTCATGACATCGAGAAGCACGTAGATCTTCTGGTCGTCGGTCATGTCGGCCTTAACGACGATTCCTTCGCCAGCCGCCGGGGCCCAGAACCCTAGAAATGCGCGCATGAAGTAGAGGGTGAACACGAGCGTTGCGAGGCCCATGACGGCGCCGGAAGCAAGAGCCAATTTGCGGGTGGCAATGGGCTTTGACTTCTTGATATGGAAGGTGATGTTGCCGACGGTCACGCGTTCGCCCGCATCCGCGCGACGGCGCTTTTCCTCCAGGGCGCCGAGGGTTTCATTGATCGAAATGAACGCCCGGTGCCAATTGGATTGGAGCTTCTTTACCGCCACTTCCGACTGAGCATACACGGATTCGAGTGTTGTCGAACTGAAGATTACATCCAACACGTCTTGGGAGAATCTGAAATCGGGCCCCAGCCGGTCTTTGAGTACGCCGTGGTCGCGGGCTAGTTTGCTTTTTATCTTGAGGAAATGGGACTCAAGTTGGGGTTTGTTTGCGCCGGGAGACGGGTAGCTGGAGAGAAGCTGGTTGAACAACAACCACTCGTCCATGAAGTCCCGCGATTTCTGGATGTACTGATCCATGACATCGAAGGTTGTTTTGAAGGTGTCCGTTTCTCTTGCCATGTTCCACCTCTCCCGTACGGTTCGACCAAGAAACCAATTCGGAGTGCGAGGCATCCGCCGGTGTTACGACCATGCGGATCGGGGGCGCATTGAAGGGCTATAACGGATACGTGAAACTTCTCAGGACAAGGACAGTATACCAGATTCTTGTGGCGAGGGTGTTGTTCTGCGAGAACTGACGCTGCCGTCCCTATATCTGACTCATCCTTGTCGGAGAATCCCGAGCGTCAGTGGTGAAGCGAGCGAGTCTAGGGAGCCCCGTGGACCTCACAGAGCCTTTTCGCATCATGCGTCTACGGTCTTGTTTGCGATTGTCCTGAGGATGCGCCCGCTGCCTTCACTTTGGCGATGAATGCATTAATGGCCTCGGCCACCTCGCCAGGACGCTCGATCAACAACGAGTGCGACGCATTTGACATCCACACGATTTCGATGTTGGGACGCTCGGGTATTCGCATCGCCTCGCGAGTCGGGAGCGGACGGCCGCGGTCTCCCCATATCTCCAGGACCGGCGTCGACGTTGTTTTGAGAATCGGCAGGCCGTCCCAATGCTTCCAGGCCGAGCCGAAGCTGTCGAGTTGCTCTTTGGTCAGCCGGTCGCGCACGCGCGCCATTCGCTCGGACCGTTCCTTCTCTTGTTCGGGCGTAAGGATGTTGATAATACCGTCAAACGCATCTTTGGCCACGAGGTGGTGTGTCCATCCTTCGATAGCGATGATGCCCGTGACCGCGTCGGGGCGCTGCTTGGCGATCTCGATGGGAATCATGCCGCCGATGCTGTGACCGCCGACGAAGAAGGATTCGAGCTTCAGTGCGTCAGCCACCTTCAGCACGTCTTGTGCGAACAACTCGATCGAGGCATCGAGCGTGGGCGGCCAGCTCCGGCCGTGGCCGCGCAGTTCGACCACCACGAGCCGCAGGTCGGGGTTTAGCGTCTTCACCATGCGGTCGAAAACGGTGTACTCACCCCAACTTCCGGGTATCAGCACCAAGCAGGGGCCGCGGCCTGCCCGCACGTAGTAGGCCAGGCATCCACCGTCCGGGAGCGTCACCTCGCCTCTCTCGTACGCAACGCTTGTCGCAACTTAGGATTGTCCATCCGCACCCTGCAGTGCGATAAGCAGAATAGCCGTCGCCCAAATGCGCATCTTGCAAGCCCCGTGTGCTCTTGCCGACACAGGCAGGACACGTCGGTGTCAGCCGAGATTCCTTATGTGAAGGCGCCTGCGACCGCCGCAGGCGCAACTCCTACATAATTTCGAATTTCTGTGACTCAAGCCTGGTAACGCAATGGTGCGGAATCAATACGTGGTTTGTCCCAGATTTCCACGGCTGTCTTGGATCAGACTGGGCAACACCATGCGATTGCGCGCTGCTGATGCGCGATCCAGACTTATCGCGCATCGTTGCGACCAACAGACTCGTGTTCGGGGACGCCTTTCTTGATGCCCAACCCCCAATAGTCCGGGTCTTCGATATTTCGGATAGCCGCCTCGATGTGATCCCTGAGCAAACCATTGGCCTGAGGCAGTGCTTCTTTCAGCGCAGGCAGCGCGGAGACATCCGTAATCCAACCAAGCGCAAGCGCGGCAGCCCGCTTTACGGAGTCATCCTCATCATGCTGAAGTGCCGAAACAAGTGCGTGTGTGGCCCGGTCACTGCCAGTATGTCCCAAGGCGTAGCCAGCATTCGCGCGAACGAGTGCATCCGGGTCCGAGAGCAGCAACCCAGCCAGGGGTTGCACGTTGGCATCAAGGTGCAGGTTCGCCAGGGATTGCACAGCCGTTCTGCGAACCTCCGCTGACGAGTCGCCAAGACATTCTACGAGAACCCTGCAGACTGATGGCTGCTGCGTCTCGCCCAGCGCCTTGCATGCGCCCGCGCGATACCCCACGTCCGGCCAATCGGTGGCAACGTATTCAAGATACGCGATCTCACCCGGGCCTAGTGCGGCACACCGAGCCTCCCAGATGCTGCGCTCCCTCTGCCAGTCCTTGGTGTTACCGTCCAACGGCATAATCATTCTGTGGCCAACTTCACATAGAAGCCGGAGCACAGCGCGAATGTCATTTCCCGGGAACGGTAGCTCATCACGCAATGGATCCGAGTCCCCCTTCGGCTGGACGATCTCGATGTCCAGTTTGCCGGTCGTTAGTTCACCGGCCCACATATGAGGCCCGGGCAAGTGATAATCGGGGTCGAATTTGAATGTGTGGCTCACCGTATGCTTGCCACTCTCA
>JBHEKO010000800.1:0-2719 GCA_041859475.1 Candidatus Hydrogenedentales bacterium | reverse complement strand
GCTGCTCTACCACGAGTGGCGCGACGACCACGTCCCCTACCGCACCGGCCCCAATCTATGGATCGACGCAAGCGGGACGTTGAAAGTGAGCGGCCAACCCATCGTGACGCTGCCGGCGGATACGTGGATCGTCTTCGACGTGACCTGCGGCCTCGGCTACGACGCCACCGGCGTATTCGACCTGGACATCACCGTCGGTGCGCAACCACCGGTCCATTTCGAAGACCTCCCCTGCGGGGACTCGGATTTCAATCGATTGAACTGGTTCGGCTTCGTATCGGATGCGACGTGGGCCCAGACGTTTTACGTCGACGATATCCACCTGGAATCGACGGAGGGAAGCGGTGGAAACAGCATGCCGATTGGGTGGGGTGCAACGCTTGCGTTGACTGCGGCTTTGTGTGCAGCGGGTACTCGGAATGAGCGGCAAGCATCGGGTGGCGGTAGGGCGAAGCCGGGAAACCACGAAGGATGACTGCGCTGCGTGTGAATCGTATGACGGTCTTTAGCTTCGTACGCCTAAGAACATACATGTGACCAAAGTCTGTGCAAGAATCGATAGACTCCGCAGCGCTCGTTTGCGGGCATCTCAGTGCGTGACTTCGTCGGGTGCATGGATTTGCCGCGAAATTGTTCGTGCGAAGGACTGAGACATGGAAGTTATCCTTCTGGTAGCCACTGGCGCCCTTTCAGGGCGCATTCGTTTGTTGCGCTTATCCTGGGGTGCCCCGCGTCGCGTTGCGACATCGGGCACCCCAGGCTCGAGAATTACGCACCTTCGGTGCTAAGAAGGCCGACAGCCTGTTTTCGGGCCCAGTGCGGCAGACTCCGGAGTTTGTCCAGATATGACCGTTTCTCATGGTGGGTGTGCTGCGAATCGAACAGATCAGACGTCTTTTCGCGCCATCCGCCTTGTCTAGAAAGAGATTCTCTCATCTCCATATCCCCACAATCCCCTCATTCTTGCACTCTTTCTGCTTCTCTGTGCAATTCTAATTCGTGAATCGCTGTTGCAGGAGCCGGGGAAAGGGACTACAGTCAATGGATGGCAGCCCGGATGCTCTCGGGTAGAACCATGCGGGAGTAGTGCGGGGGAAAGTCGAAGCAGCAGGAATCGGAGCGGAAATCAAGGCTGAACACGTCGTCGTTTCACTTTGCCTGTGTCAGTCCGCGATCTCCCTGATTTCCGGGAAGGAGCTATCGATGTCGGAGCAAGAGGGTTTGGAAGGCGGTCCGGTTTTCAAGGACAACTCGACCGGTCTTGTCGTGTTCGGAATACTCCAAGTTGCGATGGGTGCGTTGTGCGTACTCGTGCTTGTGTTCATGGCGTTGGGGGTGGCGGCGACTCGCGCAATGAATGAGGCTGGCCCCGCCGCGATGTCGTGGAAAATGATGCTGCCCGGCCTCGCTCTGTATGGCGCGATGGGCACGTGGTTCATCACGATGGGGATTGGGTCCGTCATGGCGCGCCGCTGGGCGCGGGCGCTGACGCTTATCTCGTCGGCGATATGGTTGATGGGAGGGGTGAGCGGGCTTGTTGTCATCCTTGTGTTCATGCCCGATGTGTACGTTCAGATGGGCGAGAAGGGGCAGATGCCCCCGGAAATGGCCGTCATGATGAAGTACGTGATGGCCGGGTTCCTGTTTGTCTCTGGCGTGTTTCTGCCGGGCATGCTCTTACTGTTTTACGGACGGAAGAACGTGAAGGCCACGTGCGAGTTCAGGGACACCAAAGTGCGGTGGACGGATGCGTGTCCTTTGCCGGTGCTGGCCGTGAGTCTCTTGAGTTGCGCCATGTCGCTTTCGATGTTGACGACGGGAAGTTACGGGTGGGCGCTTCCGTTCTTTGGACGCGTCGTGAGCGGCCTGCCGGGCGCAGCGGTCGCGATAAGTGTCGCGGTCGTCTTCGGGTGTTTGGCGTGGGGCATGTACAGACTACGCGCGGCGGCATGGTGGGGCATGCTCGCGATGATCGTCGTGTGGGGCGCGTCGACCATGTTGACGTTTTCTGGGTCAGGGATGTCCGAGTTCTATGAGGCGATGAACCTGCCTCCCGAGCAACTGGAAATGATGGAGCAGAACAACTTCGCGCAGAGTCCTTGGTTTGCCGTGTACTGCGGAGTTTGGCTCGCCGTCTTCATCGGATACCTGATGTTCATCCGAAAGTACTTCAGGACGCCGCAATCCGTTTAGGTGGAGGTCCGCAGTCTCTTCCCGGTTTCATGCGCACGTCCTGGGATCTTTCTCGATCCGCGGATGATCTGTCGCTATGTCGAAGGTCATTTCTTTCATGAGACAGAGTATGCGTTAAGGCATTTCTTGGGTAGGTAGTTTGGAGCGAATTCGGGGGACGAGTCAGATGGCCATGAACAAGCGGAGTTTCGTGTGTTGGTCATTGTCGTTGGCTGTCGTGTGCGTGGCCGGAGGCGTATGGGGGAGCGGCTGCGACAAGCTATCCGTAGAACCCCTCCCGTCGCCCGATGCGGCGGAAGACGCAAAGCCCGCAGAATCTTCAGGGCCCGCTATGGCGGCGCCGCCAAAGACGCTGGCGGGCGATTGGGTGAGCGTGGATTTTGTTCGGAATGTCGACGACTTCAAGCCCGGCCAGAAATCGTGGCAAGGCGACTTATTCCTGAAGGACTTTACCGCGGAGGTTGGCGGCGGCACGTCACTGGGGTGGACGTGGACGGAGGGGTCGGTGACGCATTCCAACGGAACC
>JBHEKO010000718.1:0-10241 GCA_041859475.1 Candidatus Hydrogenedentales bacterium | reverse complement strand
TCCTTACCGGCGCATCGCTTGCCCTTCCGTGGGGTCTTCTTGTGTTGCCCAGAGACATCCTCGCAAGAATCAAATGGTGGCTCAGTTGGGTCATTTTGAGTCAAGTGTTTTGCAGTCTCACGCTCTTTGTTATGTTGGTATTGCTCCAACAGCGCTCAGTGGTGAATCCCGCAGATATGTCGGGAATCCTGGGGGGCGCAACCCTGCTTGTGACCCTGTATCTTGTCCCGTTGTTACTCCTGGTTAAGGCAGGCTTTGGTGCGTTTTCGCTTGTTCTCCACTCTGCTTTGTTGGGTCTTTTCGCAACCATAGTGTTACGTGTCGGTTTGCGCGTTTGGAACAAGTTGCGTGAGAGGCAAACGCCGGTATCGGCATCGCCGCTGTGATTTTCAATTTCCTATGCAGCCTCTAATGCTTAGAAATAAGGGGACTACAATTTTGCCCTGGGGTGAGGTCCGAGAGGGGGAGAAGCTGGAGAGGTCGGATTGGGGACTTCGCTGTTACTCGTTGGGCAGGGGTGGGAGGTCGGTGTTGCCTACGATGAGGGTGTGTCCTTTGTACTTGGATTCGGCGAGGGTGCGTAGGCCGGCGATGGGTGCGTTTTGCAGGATGGCGGAGTCGAGGTCGCGTTCTCGGATGACGTAGAAGAAGGGGGTATCTGAGGCGAGTTTGGCGCGGATGGATGCGGGGTCGATGTTCACGGGGATGGGGGTGCGGGCGTAGAAGGCGAAGGCGGGGTATACCTTGGCGGCTTCGATGTCGTGGCCTGCGCGGCGGATGGCGCCGGCGAGGGTTGCGATTTCGCGGGGGGAGCGTTCGCCGGTGTTTTGGTAGCTGGCGTGGGTGAAGAGGATGCCGACCACGCAGATGGCCATGATGAAGGCGGAGATGGGGTTGCGGGGCGTCTTGCTGCGGGTGAAGGCCGCCGCGGCGAGGGCGAGGACGGCAAGCGGCCACACGGTGAGCAAGACTCCTAGCTCCGGAAAGCGAGAGGATAGGACGCCCGCCCCGACGAGGACGGCCACGGGGGCGATGACCTTCCATACTCGCATGCAGAGGACGGTCCAAGCTTCGCCGGCGGAGAGGCTGAGGCCGCGCGGAAACCGGGTCAGATGGGTGCCGAGGGCGAAGAGGATGAAAGGGACGCAGGGGAGTATGTATTCGTATTCTTTGCCGGCGATGAGCGAGAAGACAAGGACGCTGAGCGTGCCCATCATCACGGAGAAGCGGTACATGGGGGAGCCGGTGTTCCATCGGTGGGGGGATGCGTGCAGGGGGAGCAGCAATCCCCAGGGGATCAGCATGATGGGAAGGGCGATGAAGTAATACCAGGGCATGCCGCTGTTGATGCGGCTGGCGGAGTAGGTGCGTTCGACCACCTGATTGTTGAGCATGGCGCTGATGTAGTCCCAGCCTTTGGTTTGGAGCACGGCGATTCCCCAGGGGGCGGCGAGGGCGATGCCGATGAGCATGATGCCGACCCAGCAGGCGGCGACGCGGAGGCGGAGGTTGGGCGCGCCGTGCCAGGCGTGGTGGCTGCATGCGAGGATGACGATGGCCAGGGCGAGCGGTGTGCCTAAGGGGCGCGCGAGCGAGGGTAGGGCGATTGCGGCGGTTTTGAGGACCACTTCCAACGCGAAGGCGGCGGCACACCACTTGATGCAGGAGAGGACGCGACGGTTGAGGTCGTCGCCATTTACGACGAGCGTCGCGGCGGCGGCAGCCCATAGGAAGAGAAAGGCGGCGGGGCCTTTCAGCATGATGGCCGCGCCGAAGGCGATTCCACCGGCAAGCGCGATGAGCGCGGCGCGTCCGGATTGCTTCGCGCGCGCGGCACGCCAGAGGGCAACGACGCTCAAGAAGACGCCGAGGGTCAGCGGGATATCGAGTTCGGCCCATCGCATGCGGTCGAGGGCATAGGGCGCGACGACTATGAGGAGCGCACCCCAGCGCGCTTGGAGTTCGCCGCCGTCGCGACGCAGGAGCAGGTACATGCACAGGGCAAGGGCGATGCCGCAGGCGGCGGTGGGGATGCGCGCGGTGATCGGCGAGATGACGCCGGTGGTGTTGTAGACGAACGCGATGGCCCAGTAGAGCAGCGGAGGCTTAACGAGGTAGTCGACGCCGTTGATGGTGGGGATGAGCATGTCGCCGTCGCGCAGCATTTCCATGGGAGGCGTGGCGCGCTGGCCTTCGTTGTCGGTGACGACGTCCATGTGGCCGAGATGCAGTCCGACCGTGAAACATGCGATGGCCAAGAGCAGGAGAAAGAAACGCTTCGAACTCATGTCAATACGTGATCGTCAGAGAAGCGCGGACGGGGAAATGATCCGACGGGTACTTGCCATTTTCGTTGTATACAATTGTTTCGCATTCATCGGCGCGGACGGGGCCTCGAAGGAGAATCCAATCGATGCGCGCGTCTTCGCCCTCCTTGGGAGGGCCGAAGCTGCCGAAGGTGATCGATGGGCCGATACGCTTTTCGGTCGCGAGCCACGCGTCGGCTAGGCCGCCTTCGGTGAGCGTGGTCCACGCGACCGAGTTCTTGGCGACGGAATTGAAGTCGCCGGTGACGATGGCGGGCATCTCCGAAGGGAGTTGCTGAATTCGATTGAGCAGTACGCGAGCCGCGCCTTGTCGCGCGTCTTCGCTCTTGTGATCGAAGTGGGTGTTGAAGTGCGTGAACGAACGTTTGCTTGCCAGGTGATAAAAGCGCGCCCACGTGACCATGCGGCAGCAGGAGGAATTCCACGAGGACGATCCGGGAACCTCCGGGGTTTCTGAAAGCCAGAAGTTGCCGCTTTCCAAGGGGCTGAGCACGTCCTTCTTGTAGAGCACGGCCATGCGTTCGCCGCTGCCGTCGGCTTCGCGAGCAACGCCGAACCAACGATATTCCGGCAGCTTCTCGATGATGTAGTCCGCCTGAAAGTCGAGGCATTCCTGTGTGCCGATGATATCGGCTTTGGATTGGCGAATGGTCTCTACCAGGATGTCTTTGCGTTTGTCCCACGCGTTCTCGCCGTCGTTCGCGGTTCCGTACCGGACGTTGAACGACAACACGACAAGGGGGATTTCATCGGCAACCGCGGCGAACGCGCCGAAGAAGAGCGCGGCGAATGTCAGGGCAGAAGTCAGGCGCATGGTCAGGCTCCAGTTCAAGTTGAATACGGGAATTGTGTCAGTCCGAGGCCTCTTGACTCAAGGCCGGATTGCAGCACGGTGTCTTGGCGGAGGCAAAAAGGTCGAGCGCGTACTCGTACTTGGCTTCGGAGAAGAACTCGACGGCGGTTTCGCCGAACGCACTCAGGTAGCCGTTCACCTCCGCGTCGAGTCCATTGCGCAACTCTTCGATGCCGCCGCGAAGTTCCTCGGAATCGGACACGGGAGCTTCCGCGACGTAATTGCGGAGCACGCGGATGTCGTTCCAATCGCCGAGGATTTCTTGCGAAGCCTTCAGTTCTTCGATGAAGCGCGTCATTCGCGTTCCGTAGAGCGGGCCGAGGTTTTCACAATGATACCGCAGCTTCTTGAAAGCGATGCGCACTTGATGCAGAGATTCTTCGTTCGGCTCGAGTTGCCATGCGCTGAACCTGCGAAGGAGGTCGCCGAATTCGGAGGTAAGTGCTATCGAGGCGTCGCGCACGTAGCATGAGTGGGCAGGCTTCGTGCGCGCCAACATGGCATCGAGCGCTTCCGCGAACGCGGAGCCGGAGACGATAGCGACTGCCGTATCGACTTGGGCGCATTCGGCTTTTCGCAGTTCGCGAAGGTGGCTCAGAACGGCGTTCGCGGCAGCGCGTGGCGCGCCCTGCAATCGATTGCGCCGTTTGGAAAGCGCGAGCATGGTGACATCGAGTTCGCGCGCCTTTCCCAGGCAGCGGGTAACTTCGCGCACGGACTCTTGGAACGCCTTGCGCCGTTTCTTTTTGAACAGGCGGGCGTGCGCGGCGAGTGCGGCACGAAGACGCCGGGACGCGACGCGCATATCGTGGATACCTTCGATTTCATGCGTGGCAGCGGCCTTGACATGCTTACGCAAGTCCGAGGCGCGAGTTTGGATGAGCTTCGCAGCGGAATCGTGCGCGAGGGAACAGGCGGCGGGTTTGTGTTTCATTGCCGGACATCCTCGACGTGTCCGCGCCATCCCTCGGGAGCGCCATAGGCGTGGACGATGCGCACCTGGGGAGAGCGCGAGATGCCGCCGGGATTGAGTCCCGGCTGGCCCTCGGGAATGGGCGTCTTCAAGTTCGCGTAGTAGTCGGTCCACGCGGGGAATGTTGCGCCGGTGGCCGGATCGTTGAAGGTCATTGGCGCGAGATCGAAGACGGCTTGACCGCCATTGGACTCGCGGAAGGCCTCGTAAACGAGCTCCGAACAGTAGAATGAAGACGTGTCGATCGTGTAGATGCGATCGTAGGGCTTGCCCAGATAGGCGCGCGCGGCGGCGATTGCGCCGGGGATCAACGCGGAAGTACTCGCATCGACTCGTCCGACAAGCACTTTGGGATTGCCGCCGGCATCGGTGCTGCGTCGCAGGAAGGCGCGCAATGACGTCTCGACGACGCCCGCGCTCACGGCCTCGACAATCCAAACGCGGCGGCCTTCAATGCGTGAGACCATGCCGAGGTGGGAGAAGTGCGCGCCGTCCACGCCTTGCGTGACGGTTTCAATCGCGTCGCAAAGGGGACCGCAGTCGATGTCTTGGAAGAGGAGGTCGCCGGGTTGAAGCGGGAAATCGTCAATGGAGGAAGGACGCAAGGCGGCGCAATCAAACGCGGACACTGCGAGCAAGACAGACGCGGCGATGCAGGCGATACGGTTCATCATGTGTGGACCTCTGCCGCGTGCTTGGGGGCCGCGCACACGATCTCGACGGGCTTGCCGAAGACTTCCTCGAAGAGACCGCGCTTGCGGTTCGCCCCCCACAGGTCTGTTTCATTCGCGGAACATTGCGTGACTTCGATGCGGTAAGCGGTGGGCGTCTGCTCGAACCGAAGGCTGCGCGCCGATGACGTGTGCGAGCGATCCAATCCATCCGCGATGCGGAGCACCGCGGCCACGCGGCGGACGACTTCCTTGTCGGATTCGTCGAGGTCGACGTAGACTTTGTGGTCCGGCTTCGGGTGGGCCTTGCGGTGATACCGCGCGATGCAGGCGACGATCTTCATGTCGTTCTTCGAGAACCCGGCGAGCTTTGTTTTGAGAATGACGTCGCGCACATGCTTGTGGTGCTGGATGGGGTCCACGGAATGGCCCGTGTCGTGCAGCAGGGCTGCCGCCTGCAACAGAAGTCTCTCGCGCGCGCCCAGGGCATGCAGGGCGACCGTGGCATCGAAGAGTTGCACTGCCAACGCACGCACATGGGCGGAGTGCGCCGGGTCGGGGTCAAGTTTCGCCGCCAACAGTTCGGCTTGTCGCAGACCTTCATCCATGGTTGAAAGCTCGCTCATCGCGCTCCGTGTTTGGGTGTTTCGCTCACTTCTGTCCCGCGTTGCGCACCGTGCTCAGCGAGAGATCGATGAATTGCGCGCCCGCGGTCTGAGAGCAGTGGACGGCGATCACGTTCTTCTTTCCAGACTCGAAGAGGGCCTTCTTGCCCTCGGACAATACGATGCGTTCGTACGCGGTGAGGTAGCCCTTCTTTTCGAGGAGGAGTGAGCCGTTCACATAGACTTGGGCATCCTCGTCGTGATGCAGGTCAAGCCAGACAGTCTGCGATCCGAAGTCTTTCGCTAGTGTGATCTCCGTGCGCAGCCAAATGTTGGGGGTCGTCCATTCGGTGCCTACGAGAGCGCCCGGGGTGCCCTTTGTGCCAAAACCAGCGGGGCCGCTCTTCCACGTGGCGTCTTTGAATTCGGGCTTGGTCCAATCCGCGCCGGGGTCGCCGGTAGTGTACTTCCACACGTGGCCATCTGGGCCATGCTTGACGATATCGACAATGGACTCAACGAGTGAGTCGACGGCTTTGGCCGCTTTTGTGGGCAGGGTGGATCCCGGTGTCAGTTGGATGAGAAGCGTGGGGTCGGCGGGATAGCCGCCCATGGTCGCGCCGTAGAGGGCGAGTCCACCGACGTGGGCAGCATCGCTCTTCACCTCAAATCGCACGACAATCGGCTCGTTCTTCTTGAGCGAGGCTTTGAGGGCGGCGAGCGCTTCCCCTTCGATCGGTACATTTACAACTTCGCCGCGCGAGCCGTGATGGAATCCGGCAACATGCGACAGAACGCCCACGGCGTCCGCATAGTCGTTGTTGAGCGTCACGGTCTTCAACGGCACGCCATTCACGGAAAGCGTGACTTCCGTAGGCCATGCGTTTGCATCGGTCTGCGGGTAGTCTTGGGAGTGTTTGCGCTGCGGCCAATCTTTGCGCTCATCCTGCGATTGCGCGGCCAACTCCGCTACGAGACGGACTCCATCGATGGATTCCGGGTTCAGATCGGATGGAAGCAAGACGCGATAGGAAACGTGCCCGCTCTTGTATCCGCTTATCTTGCCTGGGGTCTTGGGAGGAATTGCACCCGGTTCCACGAAGGTATATTCGCTGAACGAGTCTACCGGGAACGAGGCCGCATAGAGGCCAGGGGCATCCCAGGTCTTTCCGCCCTTAACGTGGACGACGCAATAGTTCGCTGCGATGCGTTTCCCGTCCTTGAACACCGCGGCGACGACGCTGACGAGGCCGTCAGCATCGGGGGCCACAAAGTCGAACGAACCTTGCGGCGTGACGGCGTAGGGTTTGGCATCCACGACAGGGCGCTCTACGGCCGGAATCATATCGGCCCATGCTTTGCCGTCAATCGCAGTTCCCGCGGCGGAGAATCGAAGGGCCAAGCCATCCTGTTCGGACCAATGGCTGAGCAGGACGGGGATCTTTACGGCATCGCCCGGCTTGACGACTTGATAGGGGGGGCAATCGAGCACGGGGAATTCGGCTCCCTGCAGATCGGCGACTTTGATTTCTGCCGGATATCCGTAGACTTTATCCGTGCGGTCGTAGTTCATGAAGCCGTTATGTTCCCACTCGATGTCTTCGAGTTCCGTGTAGACGTATCCACAAATCTTGTTGTGCTTGCGCAGCAGGTTGGTCAGAAAGAGGAAGACCCAGGAGATGTCGCGGTCGCCCGAGCCCGCACTGACGCCGCCGTACTCGGAGTTGATGAGGGGCGCGGTGTCCTGTTTCCAGCCTTTGATGTAGTTGTATTCGGAACCGGGGAAGGTCTTCTCGACGATCTCGTTGATGTTGCTGGCGGCGTCCTCAAACCGGTCGGTGTAGAAATGCCACGAGTTGATGTCGGAGACGACGTGGTCGTAGTTGCATGCGGAGTTGTCCTCGATGAGGCGCGTGGTATCCAACTTTTTCGCCTCGTGGAACTTCTCGGCTACCCAGTCCTGAGTTTCCTTGTCGTAGCCTTTGTCGCCGATGCCCCACGTCTCGTTGAACAAGCACCAGGAGAACACACTGGGATGATTGAAGTCGCGGGTGACCTGCGCGCGCATGGTGGCTTCCCAAGCGGCGCGCGACCGGTCGGACTTGGTCCACCAGTTAGGAACATCGCTCATGATGAGGACGCCGAGTTTATCGGCCCAATACAGGGCGCGGGGCTCTTCCGTTTTGATATGGATACGTAGAAAGTTGAGTCCGAATTCCTTGGTCTTTTCGTAATCGCGGCGGATATAGGCGTCGTCGGGGTACGTGTAAATGCCGTCGGGATTGAACGATTGATGGAGCGCGCCACGGAGATAGATGGGCTTGTTGTTGAGCAAGATGTACTCGTAGGAACTGCCGTCGTACGTGCCTCGCGAGACCTTGCGCATCCCGAAGTAGGTCTTGGCCGAGTCAATGAGCTTTCCGTCTTGCCGCAACTCGACGACTGCATCGTACAGGTTGGGCGAATCGGGCGACTACAGCGCGGGGGTCGGGATGGAGACGGTTAGGCTGGCGGAGTTCTCTCCGGCCGTGCAGGCGAGTGCCTGTTTTGCGGATTGCGCTTGCCCTTCGTGGGTCGCGGTTACGGAAAGTTCATAGGAACCGGCGGCGGGGGCTTCTACAGCGACCTCGAATCCCGCCTTGGCATTGTCGATATCGGGATATACGTGGGCTTGCTTCAGATAGGCGTTGCCGCGCGATTCAAGGTAGACGGTTTGCCAGATCCCACCCGTTTGCGTATACCAATGGATTTGTTTGCCTGTCGGCAGGTCGGCATCGGTACGGTCTTCGGCGCGCACCGTGAGGCGGACGGTCTCGCCGGGTTTCGCGATTGCGGTGAGTTCGACCTCAAAGGGGACATAGCCGCCTTCGTGGGTGACGAGTTCTTTGCCGTTGGCGTATACCGTGGCCTTCCAGTCGATTGCACCAAAGACTACGAAGACGCGTGGGCCAGCGTCGGCGGGAATGGTTACATCGCGCTCATACCATGCAACGCCATTGTAATCGGTGACCTGAATCCCGGAGAGTTTGCTCTGCCAAGGGAAGGGCACGTTTATCGATTTGGAGTAGTCGTGCTTGTCGAACCAGGCTTCCTTAACGCCTGCGTCGCCAGCGTCAAAATCGAAGCGCCACGCGCCGTTGAGATTGACATAGGGGCGCGCCCAATCCGGGCGTGGATGAAGCTCGGGGTTATCCCACGCCTGGGCTGCGAAGGGAACGAACAATAGCGCGAGCGACAGAATACGGTGATGCTTCATTGGTAACTACCCCTGCGGTGAATTGCGCCTGCTGGAGGCCCTTGGGCCGAATCGATCATGTATCGTAGTGGGCGGTGTAGTATGTGTCAACTTGCGAAACGGAGCCGGACGAAGGTAGATGGATACGGAGAACAGTTCAGACGCAACGCGCACGTCGATGCGAAGGTCTCCAGTCGTCGACACGGCGCGGGGATTGACGCTTTGCTTTGCCATTCTGGCGACCGCAGGTTTCTACTCGGTCCACCTGGAGTCGTTTCTCGATGCCAAGGCTGCCGCGCTTGGCACATGCTTGATTGGTTTGGGTGTGCTGTCGTTGCTTCGCGGAAGCCTGCCATGGGATGGCTTGCGGGCCTATGGCCTGCTTGCGGCGTTCTATGTCGTTTCCATCGCGTTGCATGTTGTGCGTTCCGACAGACGCTTCTTTGACTTTCCTTACGAAACACTACCCCAAATAATGGCGCTGGCCTTCGCCGTCTTGTCGTTCGACTTACTGAAGCGTCCGACGTGGCGCGCGCGCCTATTCGACACAGTGATACTCGCGGCATTCTTGGTGTCTGTCGCGGCCTTTGTTCAGGTAGCGGAGATGGCGCCCGCGTGGTTTCCGACGTATGGCGGAACGGCTCAGGCGGTCTATTCGGTCTTCGGCAACTCCAATCTCCTCGGTGGATTTCTCGCGGTAGCACTGCCTCTGATTGTATGGCGACTGACAACGGGCAAGCGCGAGGACAGGGATCTGGAGGAGCGCAAGCAGGGGTTGCTGTCTTGGTTTGCGCATTCGGCGGTGTTGCTCGCCGTTGTTTCGGCCTTGGGATTGTCCGGGTCGCGCGGGGCGTGGATAGCCGCGTGCGCCGGCTGCTTCGTAGTCATGCTCATGCGGGGCGTGCGCCCTGCCCGTGTGCTGGCATTGAGTGTTCTTGCGCCGCTGGCGGTGTTTTTCGCGGTCTATCTTGCGCCGGGCCAGACGATTGAGCGCGTGTCCCGGTCGCTTTCGAGCGAAGACTCCGGCGGGAATCTCCGGCTCTGGTTTTGGGACGGGACCAGCCGCATGATTCGGGACCACTGGCTGATTGGGACGGGATTGGGTACCTTCGCGTTTCACTCGCCTTTCTACATGGGAGAGGCGCTGTGGGCAGAGGGTGGCGAGCGGCTCGCGCACAACGAACTGCTGGTGGAAGATCCGCATTGCGCCCCCCTCTTAATTCTTGCGGAAACGGGAGTAGTGGGGGCTTTGTTTTGGGTTGCCATTCTACTTGTGCTCGTGCGCCGTTCCGGGCCAGAGTGGGGGAGTCTCGCGGCATTCGGCGTGGTTGCATGCGTTTCATTTCCACTTCGAAGTCCTCCGCATGCGCTCGTGGCTCTGCTTTTGGCGGGATCGCTCATTGCCCGCGGAAGCGACCGCAATATCCCGGCTTCAAGCCGCTGGGCATCGGCGACAATGGGGAGTGTTGCCGTAGGCTTGGCCTTTGCCTACGTCGCGTTGGTGACGCCAGGAAGCTACCTGTTGCGCTATGCCCAGGATGTTCATCTTTCCGGCGCGGCACCCTTCGATGCCTACG
>JBHEKO010000315.1:0-2672 GCA_041859475.1 Candidatus Hydrogenedentales bacterium | reverse complement strand
CGAAGGGAACTTGGCGCTTTGGAATCCTTACCTCTTTTCCGGCGCGCCGTTTCTGGCCAACTTCACATCCGCTTTGCTGTATCCGCCGAACGCAATCTATCTCGTGCTGCCGCTCGCGAAGGCATTGAACGCGGAGATTGCGCTGCACACGTGGCTGTTGGGCGTGTTCCTGTATGCGTGGGCGCGCAGCCGGGGCATGCATCCGGTTGCGGCGTTTTTCGCGGGCGTGTTGATGATGTCGTCGGGCGCGTATTTCCCGCACATTCGCGCGGGGCATCTGTCGATGATCGCCTCGTGGGCGTGGACGCCGCTGATCTTCTTTGCGGCGGAGAAGGTCTGCGGGGAACGGGGGGGGAGCCAATCGGGAGATTGTGGGGGACGGGAGAGGAGCCAATCAGGAGATTGGCGGTCCCGGGGGGAGATGTCCGGCTGGACGCTCGTGGGGGTGTTTGCCGTCACAATGCAAATCCTGGCGGGGCATCCGCAGTGCGTGTATTTCACTGCGCTGATGCTGGGCGTTTTCTGTGTACTGCGATTGCCCGCCGCGCCGCGCAAACTTGCGGCGATGGCTGCGCTTGGCGTGGTCGCGATTGCGCCGGTCTTCCTGAACGCGGCGCAACTCTGGCCGGGCCTTGCCGTCGCGGGAGAATGCACGCGCGCGGGCGGGAAAGAACTCGCGTATGCCGCGTCGCTTTCGTTGCCGCCGGAGAGCGTGATGCGGGTGGTCGCGCCCGGCTTCTTTGGGAGCGCGTTTGGAGCGAACCATCAATGGTGGGGACGCAGCTTCGATCACGAATCGTCGGTGTTTATTGGGATGACCGGCCTCGTGTTGGCGTTGTTTGGCGCGGTGTATGGGACGCGGGAGAAGCGATGGCTGGCCATCGCCATGGTGGCGATACCAGCGGTGCTTGCGTTGGGCGAGTTCACGCCGATCTACAAATTCGCGCTTGCCGTCGTGCCGGGGCTGGACTTGTTCCGCGTGCCGGCGCGATTCGCGTTTTTCGCGACGCTGTTCATTGCATTGCTGGCGGGAGCAGGTCTCGACCGGCTTCTGCGGTGTCCGGATGCGAAGGTACTCAAGCGCCTTGCGGGTGCGTCGCTAGGCGTCGTCGTGCTATTCGCGGCGATGGGGCTGTGGATCGCGCGCGGGGCAACGGTCGATCTGAAGGCCCTGGCGGCGGCTGTCGCGATTGGGGTAATGCTGTGCGCCTTCCTGTGGATGGTCGCGCGCAAGACGCGGTGGGCGGCGCCGTGCGTCGTGGTGCTTGGCTTATTGGAACTGGGCATCTGCGCAACCGGCAATCGCGAGCCGCTGCGGTTGTCGTCGCTGGACGAGCCGGAACTCGCGTCGTTCGTGGCGCAACACCCCGGCGACTACCGCATTCTCGAGAGCCCCGACTGGACCAACCGTCTTATGCGCAACCGCGTTCAAGGACTGTGGGGGTCGGACCCCGTGATGCTGCGCCGGTATTGCGAATTAGTGAAGGCCATCGGCGGACCGGAATCGTTCGAGCCGGAGAAGGAATTTCCGCAACTGAACCGGGAGTTGGCTAGACTGCTCCGATGCCGCTACGTCATCCAAGGCGAGGAACACGCACCGCAGTTCGTCGAAATCGGCGAACCGTATCCGCGTTTTTTCTTCGTGCGCGACTACCGCGTGCTGCCCGAGGACCAGACGCTCGCGGCCTTGACCGATCCTGGGTTCGACCCGAGGAAGACCGTGCTGCTGGAGCGCGAACCCAATCCGCGACCCAGCCTCTCCGCAGTGCATCAAGAAAAAGAAGTCACGCCCAATTTGTACCGCCGGCTTCCAGCCGGCTCTTCGCCTACCAACGTGACCCTGCTCGACAGCTCGACCGACCACATGACGCTCGATATTACGCTCGCCGAACCCGCCATCCTCGTCAATACGGACGCCTACAGCACGGGCTGGCGCGCGGTGCCGGTTGTGCCGGGGCCGCAAGCACGGTACGAGGTGCTGGTGGCCGACCACGCGTTGCGGGCAATCCCGTTGGCGGCGGGGCAGCACACGATTAGGCTTGAGTATGCGCCCGCGGCGTTTCGGGTAGGGAAGTGGGTGTCGGTTGTGGCGTGGGGCGTGTTTGGGGCTGCGGTGGTTGGTTGGGTGGTGCGGCGTAGAAGAGAGAATGCGCGCCAAGCCGCGGGGAATCGTGTGTTGCCGTCGTCGTCAGGATAAGGGGGAGCCGGTCCAGATCAAGACTGCCAGATAGCGACTAATCGCGGGCATAGAGAAATGCTCTCCCGGACCGCCGTCTTGATCTGGTCATCGGTCCAGTCGGGATGTCGCAAGCGCGACATGCGGCACCCCAGGCCGGGGAATTACGTGCCTTCGGCACTAAGAGGGCACAGGGGAGTTCAATTTGGGTTGTGGTGCAGGCATCCAGCCTGCATACGGGAGCCGGCTGGATACCTGCACCACAAGAAGACTTACACGTTGGTCCGCGTCTTGCTCGGAGTTGTGTCTGGACACAGTTGTTTCCTGGGACTGGGGATGCGTGAGGAATTTAATCTGCAAATTATGTAGATTTGTCAAAAGTATGTTATACTGATTCCTGCAATGGCGCGTGAAGCTGATTGGTGACCGCAAGGTCTTGATATATATATAGATACCGCGATTTCGCTGGTGCCTGGGCGGGCCTGGATGGCTCTCC
>JBHEKO010000294.1:0-8593 GCA_041859475.1 Candidatus Hydrogenedentales bacterium | reverse complement strand
GGGGGTAACGTCCTTGTATTTTTCGCTCGTAATACCTGCGTACAACGAGGAGCTTCGCATCGGCGATTCCTTGCGTCACATTCATGACTATCTCGACGCACAGGACTATGACTGGGAAGTTATCGTGGTGGACGACGGCAGCTCGGATCGCACGACGGAGGTTGTGCGGAACGAGTTTCCGTGGGCGAGGCTGGAATCGTACACGCCCAATCGCGGAAAGGGACATGCCGTACGCATCGGCATGCAGGCGGGAACAGGCCGGTATCGTTTGTTCTACGACGCGGACGCCTCCACACCTATTGAAGAAGTCGAGAAGATGTGGCCCCTGTTCGAGGCCGGAGCGGATATTGTCATCGGCTCGCGCGCCATGCCCGAATCCGACGTGCAAGCGCACCAAGCATGGTATCGCGAAAACATGGGGCGCACCTTCAACCTGATCCTTCGCGCGTTGGGCCTCACCCATTTCCCCGATACGCAGTGCGGATTCAAAGGGTTCAGCACCGCCGCGTGCGACGTTGTCTTTCCCCGGCAAACCATCGAACGCTTCGGCTTCGACGTGGAACTGCTGTACATCGCCGCCAAGCGCGGCCTCCGCATCGAGCAAGTTCCGATTCGCTGGCGCAACAGCCCGAAGACGACCGTCAATCCCATCACGGATTCCGCGCGCATGGTTGGAGAGGCAATCAGTGTGCGGCTGAAGGACCTAATGGGCAAGTACCAGTAGGCGTGTTCACACCCGCGTCTTCATGAAGGCGTCCCAAAGATCCATGCGCACAAAGACAACCCGGAATACGCCGGGTCGTAACGTGTAGGTCTCGGTTTGGTATTGGCCGTGCAGGCGCGCGGCAATCTCCGGACCGAGTTTGGGCGGCGCGATGATGACCGGTGCGTCGCAATCGTCGGGAACGTTCGGCCAATACCCCACCTTCGAGAATTTCCGCAAGTACCACGGCAAGGGCCAGTAGTCGCCATCCGGGGCGATCACGCGGACGAGGAGGCCGTGCCCTTCCGGGCTGACCTTGGCGATATCCTCCACGCGATCCGCAAGCCGGATTAGGGCCGTGGACGTATGCGCGTACACGTAGGGATTGCGCGGGTCGGCGCAGTAGTCGCCGGTTGCGCGGTACGTCTGAACGCCAAGATGGCACGTGGCAACAGCAAGCACCAAGACGGCCACCGCTTGGAGTATGCGGCGAGAGCGCAACGAGACGACGAGCGCCACGGCGCCATAGCCCGCCAGCAGAATCATGGGCTGCAAGAAATTGATGGCGCACCAAGGGGTCTTATACGCGATCAGCGAATACGCGGCGGTGAGCAGCATCGTATAGAAAGCCAAGAACTGGACGAGCCGGTTGCCATTGGGCCGCGCGAGCGCGACTACGACTCCATAGGCCGCAAGTCCGAGAATGAGTCCCTCGCTCCACCACGGACCCGCGCCGTTGTGCGTGAACGCGAGCAACCGCAGATAGTAATACCAAGGCTTGTCGTGCATGGGACTGCCGTCGGCCTTCTGCGCGTAATTGACGTAGGTCAATAGACTGTCCAGCACGCCGCGCCAATGGGTGAAAAACGACGAATAGAAGAGCACCGACACGGCCACAGCCGCCACGAGCGCGGCTGCAATTGGCCAAGGGCGCACGTGGCAGCGCAACGCGAGGATGCGGTTGTCGCGCAGACGCACCCAGGCAAACGTGCACGCGGCAGCCGCCGCCATCGACGCAAAGGCGAGTACGCACGTCTCCTTTGTGGCGTGCATTAACCCCGCGCACGCCCCCGCCAACACAAGCCACCCCGCGGAATGGCTGCGCGTGTAGCGCCACCCTGCCGCGATAGCCGTGAACGTGAAGAGCACGAGGAGGGTTTCCTGAATGAAGAAGCGGCTGTAGAAGACGAGCGCGGGCGAAATGACGGTCAACAGCACCGCGTACAAGGTTGCCCTGGTTCCCAATCCACTGCGCAGCAGGAACAGCAGCGCCACGAGGCACGCCCCCGCGAGTACGAGTTCCAGGCGAAGCGTGGATTCGGTCAGGCTTTCCTTGGTGGTCTGGCCATGCGCCCACGCAAACGGCAAGGCAAAGTAGTAGAGCGTGGGGCCGTGATGGTCGACCGGGTCGTAGAAGTACTCGCCCTCCTCAAGCAGGATGGAGGTCTTGATCGCCTGGTTGGCCTCGTCGCCGTGGAAGGGCCGCAAATCAAGACGCGGTAGCCGGAGCGCCAAGGCTCCGGCTACCGCGAGAAGAATCAGGAGCCGGACTATCCAGTTAGGGATTCGTCGCGAGTCCTCTGTATCCATTCAGGTGCTGGCTTTACTGCGTGGAGTCGCCCCCTCAGCCAACAGGGTTTCCATACACTTCCACTTCGGTGTAGTGGTTCGTGTCGTCGGTCGTGTTGCCCTTCGAATACAAGCGAACGTAACGGCCCTTCGCGCCCTTCGCTTCGATGAGGCGGCCTTCGTACGTCTCGATGTACTCCTTGTCTTTGCCGACGCCAAGGCCGGAAGAGTTGTCGATGTCGTTGTTGTAGATGGTGGTTACGCCCTTCGTGAACTCGGGGTCGTCGGAAATCTGGGCGACGACGTCGAAGTATACGCGGTCGGCTGCATGGAAATGCCACGCAAGCACAGCGAACACTTCGGAGGTCTTGCCAAGGTCGATCTGCACCCATTGGACACCGGTGGCCAACTCAAGCAGGTAGTCGTTCTGATAGCCCTTTTCGCCATCCGTGACAAACGTCAGCTTGCCAAGGCGGGGGTTCGTGTCGCTACTCGTGACGGTCTTGCCCTTGGCAAGGTTCGTGGCGCCCTTGGGGGCCATGAACGGTTCGCGGGGCTTGTAGCTCTTCTCTTCAAGGTTTGCGCTGAAATAATCGAGGGGCGTGCCTCCAAAATACGGCTGGGGCAGTTCGATCGGCAGCGGCGCCAAGTCTTTACCGGAAGCGGGAGCTTCCTTCTCGGCCGCCTGAATCGTCCCAACAAAACCCAATACGGCGACCAGCCCTACTGTTAGGGCCAAAGCTAGAGTCATTTTGCGCGTCAACATCTCATCCTCCTAATTAAACCGTGCGGTATGCCTGTGCCCCCTAGTCTGAACGTGGGCATCCAATTCAGACGCACGAGCGGCGGGTGTTATTCACATACCCAGAGAGTATGGCTTTTGGGGGTATTCCGTGTCAAATTCGACGCGATTCCTTTCTGCGCGGGATCGGAGGCGGAAACCGTCCGGTTCCCTGCGTTACAGCGTCTTCAAGAATAGGACCTATCCGTCGGATCCGGCCCATCCGTCCTATCTCGATTAAGCTCAAGAGGCAAAAGGCCAACTGCCCGCTTGTCCCTTTTCCTTCCCGTTCCTCACCCTCCCTGCGGTCTTCCGTACACCTCGACCTCCACGTAAGTGTTGGTGTCGTCGGTCGTGTTGCCGTTGGAGTAGAGGCGGACATAGCGCCCTTTCACGCCTTTTGAGTCGATCAGACGCCCCTGGTAGTTCTCGATATACTCCTTGTCCGCGCCCACGCCGAGTCCCGCCGAGTTGTCGATGTCATTGTTGTACAAAGTCGTCACACCCTTGGCGAACGCGGGATCGTCCGAGGCTTGAACAACAACGTCGAAATAGACGCGGTCGCCCATGTGGAAATGCCACGCCAGGACGGCGAACATCTCGGCGCTCTCGCCCAGGTCGATCTGGATCCATTGAACGCCCGTACCCAATTCGAGGAGGTAGTCTGTGTGGTAGTCTGTCTCTCCATCGGTGACAAACGACAGTCTTCCCATGCGGGGATTGGCGTCGCTACTGGTCACGGGTTTCCCTTTGGCCAGATTCACCGCGCCACTCGGAGCCAGGAACGGCTTGCGTGGCGTATAGACGATCTCCTCCAGGTTTGCGCTGGAGTAAACAAGAGGTGTCCCGCCGAAATACGGTTTCGGAAGCTCGATTGGCAGGGGAACCAAACTCACAGCAGCCGTCTCTTCTTGTTCCGCGGCACCTGCGGCTAGCGATGTCCAGAGTGCCACGCCAAGCAGGCCGAACGTTAGGTGTCTTGTTGACATGGATGATCCTCCTTAAGCGAAGTGGATGGCAGCTCCGCGCCCCCCATCAGGCGATCGCTTCTCATCGCCGTTCCCTCTACCCAGGTATACGATCACGGGCATGAAATCGTCGCAAACCCGAGCAACAAAAAGCGCCCCCCAACCTTGTCACTGGTTGAGGGGCGCTCGTTAAGCGAGAGTCAAATGTCTGTATGCGTATCCCGAAAGCCTAATCCCACTTGCAGAGTCTGAATCCGAAATCATAGAAGAGAGCGGTTGGGGCCCACGCATTGCGTGTCGCTGACCTATTGTTATTCACGTCCGGGTTGTACCAACTTCCTCCTCTGAGCATCTTGAGCGTGCCGCTGCCCGGCCCCGTCGGATCGGTGACTTGGGTCGAGGGATACCCTGCGTACCAGTCCTGACACCATTCCCACTGATTCCCGCTCATGTCGTAAATGCCCTTTGCATTCGGCAGCTTTTGTCCTACCTCATGCCCGTAGTTGCTGGAGTTGCCGCTCCACCATGCATACGCGCCGATCAAAGTGTCTCCCACATCTTCACCCCAATAGAATCGACCTGTCGTGCCCGCCCTGCACGCGCACTCCCACTCCGCTTCGGAAGGCAGGCGGTACGAGTCACCGGTCGCGAAGTTCAACGCCGCGATGAACGTCTGCGTGTCGTTCCAGTCGACGTATTGCGCGGGGGAGGTTGGGGCGTCATAAGGTTCCAAGCCTTCATCGTTCCAAGGTTCTGTGTCGAGGATCGCTTTCCACTGCTCCTTGGTAACCTCGTACTTGCCGATCCAGAAGCCTTGGGTGAGAATCACTTCGTGCTTGGGCTGCTCCATCGCAACGCTTCCGGTTTCGCCCGGGTTGGTCCCCATGTTGAAGGTACTTGCAGGAATCCAGACCATCGTCAGCGGGACTTCCCCGTTCAGCAGTGTCGTCGTCTCTCCATCCGGGTCGGCGATTACATAGCCGGACTTCGTCTCGGAATCGCTGCCTCCGGACGAGTTTACCGTGAGCTTGACGTCGTACGTGCCCGCCGTTGAATAGGTGTGCACGGGATTCTGCTGGGTGCTTGTAGTGCCGTCGCCAAACTCCCATTTCCAGGATGTTATGCCAGCCTTGTTGGTCGTCGACTGATCGATGAAATGGGCCTCGAGAGGCGCCGCCCCCACCCGCGGGTTTACATCGAAGGCCGCCGTGGGACGCGCAGGAGATGGGCATCCCATGATAAGTACGGAAACACAGACCACCCCAAACACAACCGGATACAGCGCCGATCGCTTCATGGTACTTCCCCCTACCGCATGGGATTCCACGCGGTTTCCCCACGTTTACTGCAGTACCATGAGCGTACTCCCCGAGAATAATTCTGTCAATACGCATTAAATCGCATGTCCGGCGGACGGGAATCTAGTTCGAGTATTCGTTGCTGGGGGGGAAAGAGCATCCCCTCGGCGAAGGGTCTCGCCGAGGGGATGCAGAGCTTTCGTGTTGCTGGACCCAGAGGGGGCAGCGCTAGGTTAGGTTAGCTCCCCACCTGCGCATTGACGTTGGCCATGCCACCGTTGATGGGCTGTTCGCCGGCCTCGGAGTACTTCATGAAGGACACGTGGCCGTCCATGTACAGGACGTTACTACCGCCCGGTACGTGGTTGAACAGAGCAACTTCGGTGGACATGATGTCGTACATGATGTAGATTTCGCTCTGGGCCTTCGAGGACGCAGCAGGGTTGTTGATGTCGCTGATCAGGAAGCGCTCGATGCCTTCCCGAAGACGATAGACGGTGTTCCCGCCGCCATTGCCGCTGCCGGCCGGAACTGCTGGAGCCAATGAAGAGAGATCGGCATCCTTGTCCGCTGCCTGAAAGTCGCCACCGCCAATTGCGGTTGCCACGGCAGCCAATGCGCCAATCACCTGAATGGGACCGTTGCCCGCAACGGGGTCGGTGTCGAATACGGGAGCCAGGAAGCTCACGGGGCCTTGACCGTCGGTTGCATTGCCCTTATCGAACAAGTAACCAAGATAGATGTAGCTCGAGTCAATGGTCTTCATGCCTTCGTTGGCATCTTCGCAATTGCGCCCGAAATCATTTTCCCCCGAGATGGAGTTGATCAGAATCTCGGCGGTGTGCTCGGCATCGGACGGACAGAAAACGATATTGGCATCCGTCAGATACTCAGGGTAGATTGCCGGAACATTGGCGCCCGCCGCGATTGCTCCGATATCGCCCGTCAGGGGATACCCGGCAGTCTGACAGTCCACCACGGGTAAGATGGTAGCCAGGAACCCAGGCAGCTTTTCGCCTTTGGATTCGTTGGCGTACATTTTGTAGACCAATCCCCACTGCTTCAGGTTATTGGCGCAGCTTGCGCGGCGTGCGGCTTCTCGCGCGCGCGCGAGCGCCGGAAGCAGAATGGCGGCCAATATCCCAATGATAGCGATGACCACGAGCAACTCGATTAGAGTGAATCCTTTGGTATTTCTCACAGCTTGTCCCTTCTTGAATGTAGAGGCCAAGATACAACCTAGCGACACTGCGGCACTCTTCTGAACGACGGGAGCATTCCTCCCTGCTTGCACCCTTTGTTTCTGCCCGAGCAGAACCCTTTCGGACTTCTCAACGCGTATATGCCGCATCCAGTGGCATGACACCGTTGTCTAGTGGGAGTCTACCCGCAAGAGGCGAATTCGTCAATTCGTCGACGCAAGATCATTGCTCGTGTGGGGGAGGAGATTGTCGGAGGTATGCCGCTTCAGCCGCAAAACGAAACCCCTCGGCGAAGGAGTTCGCCGAGGGGTCCCTGCAAGTCTAGTCTCGTGACCGAAAACTAAACTGGATTAGTTGTTTACGGCACCCGTGAACGTGGCCGCGCCATTGCTGATCGGGGCTTCGCCAGGATACTTGATGAACGCTACGTGACCGTCCATGTAGAGCACGTTCGATCCGCCGGGAACGTGGCTGAAATCGCCAACGTCGGTCGTTGCATAGTCGTACATCACAAACATCTCGGACTGCGCTTTGGCGCTCGCCGCAGGATTGTTGATGTCGGTGATCATGAAGCGCTCGACGCCTTCACGCAGACGGTACACCGTGTTGCTCCCGCCATTGCCATAACCAGCGTAAGCACCCGTCAAGTTCGCGTCGTTGTCGGTGGCTGCGTTTACGCCTGCGATGTTGGCACTGCCGTATGCGGTAACCGCAGCGGTCAAGAATGCCTTCCACACGCCGCACATCTGGCCCGGGCCGCTGGCTGCTGCCAAACCGGCGCCAGCCACGGGGTCAACGGCCGCAAGCACTGCGCCGGCCTCGGCTCCGGAAACCACCGTCTCGTCGCCAAGGCTGTCATACAGGTAACCATGATACAGGTAGCTGCCATCGATTGCGCGCATGCACTTCGAGCCCGAACCGCAGTCGCCCGTCTCGACTTTGTAATTGGCGCCGGCGTTCGCAAAATAGTTCTCGCCGTTCTTACCTGTCCAATCGTCGGCAGTCGCATCCGAATCGGAGGGGCACATCGTCACGTTCGGGTCCGTGAGATATTCCGGATAGATGGCCAGGACGCTGGGACCGAAGTCCATCACGAACCGTGCCGGACTCGACACCGGAGGCAGGAGGTACGCAAGCTGCATCTGCGGGAACTTCTCTCCGCGCGACTCGCCCGAGTACATCTTGAACACCAATCCCCATTGCTTCAGATTGTTTGCGCAGCTTGCGCGACGGGCGGCTTCACGGGCGCGGGCAAGCGCCGGGAGCAAAATTGCCGCCAGAATACCGATGATGGCGATCACGACCAACAACTCGATGAGCGTGAAACCTCTCTTCTTCGTCATTGCACTTTCCTTTCGTTCTTAAAATGACTCCGCAACCACAACACGCTCGCAGACGAGCTTCGCGAACTTGGCGACCGGCTTCTGCGCGCTACGACTCCAAGGACATCTTCTCGCCGGAGGTCAACCGGTTGACGCCCTCTGGCGAGAAAATGACATCGTTGTCGTAACTAAGTTATACCAAATCTATCTCTATCTGTCAATACCATGTGAATTCCAGGTGCCGCAAATATCTCGAAGCAGTAAAGTATTGTCCTTAAGCAGTTTAGCAATGACTTTCTAACCAAAGAGCGCAAGCTCCCCATTTAACGAGACGCAAAAAAGAGGCCACGACATCGATGTCTAACACTTATCTAACTTCCTGCGCCATGTCGGGCTGTATGACCAAATTACGACAAGGTTGTCTAGCATGAGTCGTCAACGGCGGAGCAAGAGTCTCTCTGCCTCCATACGCACACACAACAGGTAGGGCGCTTTCGCCGAAAGCGCCTCTTTGCCCACAACGTCAGCCCGTCTCCCACACCGCGGAATGCAAAAACGCCGGGGAGGGACATGCCCTCCCCGGCGGGCGATTTTGGGAAGCGAACGCGAGCCTAGATACCGCCGTCCACGACGTAGCGGTGTGCGGGATTGTCGTTGCGAACGGCAAGGTTGAATTTCTTGATGCCGCCGTTCTTGAGGTGAATCTCATAGGGTACGAACCACCCCGGATACATACCCGACTGGAACGGC
>JBHEKO010000070.1:0-26233 GCA_041859475.1 Candidatus Hydrogenedentales bacterium | reverse complement strand
CTCGTGGCCCAGGTTCCTGCATCCGTATCCGTTAAGCGACAAATACTTCCTGGTCTCCTGCAAGCCCGATCCCGAATCGCCATGGGGGATCTATCTTGTCGACATATACGACAACGTGTTCTTGCTGAAATCGCTTCCCGGTTACTCGCTATTCGAGCCAGTCCCCTTCCGCGCAACGAATCGCCCGCCCGTCATTCCCGACCGCGTGAAGCTGGACGAGACCGATGCCACGGTCTACATTACCGACGTGTATAAGGGCCAGGGGTTGAAGGGTGTCCCTCACGGCTCGGTCAAGAGTTTGCGTGTATACGAGATTTACTACACATACCCGCAGATGGGTGGCCACGTCAACATCGGCGTCGAAGGCCCGTGGGACGTTCACCGTATCCTCGGTACTGTTCCCGTGTATGACGATGGCTCCGCCTATTTTACCATTCCTGCGAACATTCCCATTGCGGTTCAACCCTTGGACGCGGAAGGTCGCGCGCTGCAAATCATGAGAAGTTGGTTTGTCGGCATGCCGGGTGAAGCGGTCTCCTGCATCGGGTGCCACGAAAAGCAGAACATGACGCCTCCGGCCGTGCCGACGCTTGCCTCGCGAAAGGCCCCCGACGCAATCGCACCGTGGAATGGACCTGCCCGCGGTTTCAGCTTCAAGCGTGATGTGCAGCCCATGCTCGACAAGTATTGCGTGAGCTGTCACAACGGAGCCGAACGTCCGGACGGCAAGATGATTCCCGACCTTTCGCGGAAGGAACAGATTAGCCGGGGTGGCTTCACTTCAGCTTACTTGGCCCTTCACCCGTACGTGCGCCGCCCGGGACCGGAAAGCGATTACCACATTCAACTGCCGACCGAGTTTCACGCAAGCACGAGCGAGTTGATCCAGATGTTGGAGAAGGGGCATCACGGTGTTTCTCTCGATGCCGACGCATGGCAGCGACTCTATACGTGGATCGACCTCAATGTCCCCGACCACGGGACTTGGGGAGAGCAGGCAAGGATCCCCGCGAATTTCCACGAGCGACGCCTCGAAATGCGGACGCAGTTTGCCGGTCGCCCTGAAGATCCCGAGATCATTCCAGAGTTGCCACAAGACCTTGGACCTCCTGTAATCCCGAAGCAGCAGCCGCCTGCTCCGGCGGTCCCAGTTGCGTGCGAAGGGTGGCCCCTGGACGCTGTGGCGGCGAAGGCCCTGCAAGCATCCGCGGGCGTCGAAACGCACCGCACGCTGGATCTCGGCAACGGCGTAACGTTGGACCTGACGCTGATTCCCGCTGGTGAGTTTGTCATGGGGAGCGCGGATGGAAACGCCGACGAATTGCCGCGCACGGTCGTAAAGATTGATACGCCGTTTTGGATGGGCGTCGCGGAAGTCACGAACGCCCAGTTTCAGCAGTTCGACGCATCGCATGACAGCGGATATATCGACCAGCACAACAAAGACCATACAATGCCGGGTTATTCCGCGCAGGACCCCACCTTCCCGGCAATTCGCGTGACGTGGGAACAGGCGCAAGCGTTCTGCAAGTGGCTTTCGGAGAAAGCGGGGCAACCCTGCTCGCTTCCTACGGAAGCCCAGTGGGAATGGGCCTGCCGCAATGGCACCGACACTCCGTTCTGGTACGGGACGATGGACACGGATTTCTCGCCATGCGCGAACTTGGCCGACGCGGCCGTTCGCCTGTTGGCCGTCGCGGGCATCAACCCGCAACCGATCGAGAACCCGTCTCCATTCGAAGATTTCCTGCCCAAGGATAGTCGCTTCAATGACGGGTGCAGAATCTTGACGAACGTCGCGAAATACCAACCCAGCCCGTGGGGGCTTTATGACATGCACGGAAACGTGGCCGAATGGACCAACTCCACGTACAAGCCGTACCCCTATGTAGCCTCGGATGGGAGGGAGGAGCCAAACGCCGCCGAAAAGAAGGTGGTGCGCGGTGGTTCGTGGATTGACAGGCCCATGCGTGCGCGCGCCTCGTTCCGGCTCGGGTACGAGGCATGGCGTCCAGTCCACAATGTGGGATTCCGTGTCATGATTCCCGCAACCAGCGATACCAAAACAGCGAAACGTGAACCGTGAAGAAGAACTGGGAATAACGATCATGAAAACGCTCAAGAAAATTGAATGCCATCTTCTCATGGTGTTCGCTCTGGCTGCATGCCTAGCCGTATTCACCGTATCCTCCGAAGCCGAAGGGCCAAGCTCGCCGGTTGCCCTGGCCGCTGAGGCAAATGGACAGCGGTTGTTTGTCGCGGAGAGTTCGGTAAATGCAATCGCGCTCATCGACCTTCAGGCGGACAAGGTTAGCAAACGCATTACACTCCCCGAGATGCCATCTGGGTTGGCGTTGTCCCCGGATGCGGCCACGCTCTACGTGACCAATGGCGCGCCCTCGGGAAAGGTGCTGTGTGTCAATGTCGCCACCGGAGACGTGTCGAGTACCATCGCGGTCGGGCATACGCCGCTTTCGCCGGTTCTCAGTCCCGACGGAAACACCCTTTACGTATGCAATCGGTTCAACAACGACGTGTCGGTCATTGATGTGCCGTCAGCGAAGGAACTCGCGCGCATTCCCGCAGTCCGGGAGCCCAGTGCCGCTGCCCTGACGCCAAATGGCAAGACCTTGTTTGTAGCCAATCTGCTTCCGTCCGGTCCCGCGGATGGCGACTTCATTGCCGCCGCGGTTACTGCTATCGACACCGATACGAAGCAGGTGCGCGCCACAACATTGCTTCCCAATGGCAGTTCCGGTCTTCGCGGCATCTGTATCTCGCCGGACGGCCGCTTCGTCTATGTTGCGCATACTCTCGCTCGATACCAGTTGCCCACGACCCAGCTCGAACGAGGCTGGATGAATACCAACGCGCTGTCGATCCTCGACGCGGAATCCGGAGCGCTTGTGAACGCCGTCCTCCTGGATGACGTGGAACTGGGCGCTGCCAACCCTTGGGGAGTCGCTTGCACGCAAGACGGAAAGTACGTCTGTGTCGCGCACGCAGGCACGCACGAGCTGAGCATCATCGACCGGGCAGCCCTTCATGCGAAGCTCGACAAAGTAGCTGCTGGAGAACCTGTGAGCGAGGTCGCATCGACCTCTGCGGACGTTCCCAACGACCTCTCCTTCCTGACAGGACTGCGCCGCCGCGTCAAACTCGCGGGAATCGGCCCGCGTGCGCTTTTAATTGTCGGATCCAAAGCCTATGCGGCGGAGTATTTCTCCGACAGCATCAGCATCGCGAATGTTTCGGAGGATCCCATGTCCGCGGTGCGTTCGATTGCGCTCGCCCCAGAATCGGACCAGACCTCGGAGCGCCGAGGCGAAATGTTTTTCAATGACGCGCGCATGTGTTTCCAGCAGTGGCAGAGCTGTGCGAGCTGCCACCCCGACGCTCGCGTCGACGCGTTCAATTGGGATCTGCTCAACGATGGCATCGGGAATCCCAAGAGCACGAAGAACATGCTTCTTGCGCACGCTACTCCCCCCACAATGAGCCTCGGCGTGCGCGACAGCGCCGAGTACGCCGTGCGTTCGGGAATGCGCTTCATTCAGTTCGCCATTCGCCCTGAAGAAGACGCGTTGAAGATCGATGCCTACTTGAAAAGCCTGAAGCCGGTCCCCAGTCCCTTGGCGCCGGATGGTCAACTGAGCGCATCGGCATTGAGAGGCAAAGACCTCTTCACGCGCGCGGGCTGTGTCACCTGTCATTCGGGTGAACTCTACACCGACTTGAAGCAATACAACATTGGCACGGGGAAGGGCATGGACGAAGGTAAAGCCTTCGATACGCCAGCCCTTGTGGAAGTCTGGCGCACCGCCCCTTATCTGAGCGACGGGCGGGCCGCGACCATGAACGAAGTACTCAAAAAGTACAATCCCGAAGACAGGCATGGCGTGACCAAGAGTCTGTCCGATGACGAAATTCACGACCTGGAAACGTATATCCTTTCCTTGTGATTTGGAGAACCCCGTGGCCCCGCGGCCGCGATCAGGAGTAGCAATGAGCCAGTGTGAGAACGAGTTCCTAGCCCAAGCCCAGCAGGACCAAGCGCCGGGCGTCCAGATTGCCACTTCTTCCTACGGAGCCTGCAACGACCTGTTCGTTCTCGCGGTTCCGTGCAATGGCGAATCGGACGAGTCGCTTTTTGGCAAAGCGGCGGCCACGGTTCGCGCGCTAGGAGCTTCCGTAGTTTCTGCCGACGTCTTCGGCATATCCGGCCAGAAGGCCCCGCGGTTGGCGGAGGCATTGCGCTCGTCCATCGTGCCGACCACCTGGGTTGAAGAAGGTTGCGAGGCATCACAACCACTACGCGGACTCCATCTGTATGCGGTTACCGGATCTGAGGTGGAGCCGGTTTTGGTCCAGGGCCGTCCGGTAGGCAGCACGTTTGAACTCGATGGAATCCGGTTCTGCCGCCTCGGGGGACTCCTTGCCCCAGACATCTCCGGTTCCAGTAAGGAGCAAACGGCAGCGGTCCTCGACCAGATGCACGAGGCGCTATTCTCGCTTGGCATGGACTTCTATAACGTCGTGCGCACGTGGTTCTACAACTATCGAATGCTCGAATGGTACGACGAGTTCAACGAAGTTCGCACCGCGTTCTTCCGTAAGTACCATGTGTTCGATGGGATCGTTCCTGCGAGCACCTGTATCGGTGGGCGAAATGCCGCCGGCGCGGCCCTAACCGCCGGATTGCTCGCCGCGAAGGCGCCCCAATGCGAGGAGATATCGACCATGGTCCCGTCTCCCCTGCAGTGTCCCGCGCCCGCATATGGGAGTTCCTTCAGTCGTGCCGTGGAGCTTCGCACGGAAGCCGTGAGACGGCTATTCGTTTCGGGAACTGCGAGTATCGCACCCGATGGCCAGAGTGTCCATATCGGCGACGTGGAGACTCAAATTTCGCTCACGTTTGACGTCGTGGCCGCGATACTCGAATCGCGCGAGATGACGTGGGACGATGTGACTCGCGCCATCGCGTACTTCAAGAAGCGCGACGATGCACCCATGCTGAAGCGATACTTGACGGCGAGCGGTATTCACGATCTTCCGATTCTACTCTCCAACAACGACATTTGCCGAGATGACTTGCTGTTCGAAATCGAGGTCGATGCCACTTCATCGGTTTAGAAACGTTTGCACCGTCGTCTTGCTCCTATTCGAAGCTTGTGCAATTTGCCCGGAGCGGCTACAATACGCCACGAAGATCGTGTAGTCGGCGGTCGCTGCAGGCGTGGTTTGGTGTTCAAGTCCAGTTTGCGGTTGGGCCGTGCACAGCGGGAGAATGCGTCAAATGGGTGACTTTGATTTCGCCTCTATCATCTATCTTCTGCAATCGTTGCAGCCAATCTTCGACGGGATAGGTTCGATCTTCGGCGCCCTGTTCCAGTTCCTTTTCCTGGGACTCGACTTCGGCACGTTCTTCCTCGGATTCATCTAGCGCGCCCGTCTCCTCGACGATTCACGCGTTCGCCCCGCAAGTGGCGCGGACGCGAAGATGCGCGTTTGCGTGGTTTACCCCGTACTTTGCGCCGTCTCGCCGTGAGCCGTCGTGTTCGAATCCACCACGGGAATGGGTCGCCAAATGGCGATTGCCGCGGCCACGAGCAGCATCGCGCTTTCTATGGCGTAGAACGTTTTCAGTGCCGTCGCGATCCCGCTGGTAAACCCGTAACTGTGCAGCCCCACCCCGAGCAGGTTTACGCCAAACCACGAGAAGGCCACGATCATGCCGCAGCAGATCGCGCCTAGAATGACCCCGTAGTCTCGGATAAATCCGGCAATCCGTGCGTGCAGCACAATCAGAAGCCACAGCACGATCATAAGCGCGCCGTTTTCTTTCGGATCCCAACCCCAGAAACGCCCCCAACTGTTGTTGGCCCAAATTCCTCCCAAGACCGTCCCAACCGTGGCGAACAACAGGCCAAAGCACATTACGCCATACGTCATTCGCGTGAGCGATTGATAGTAGCCCAGGTCGTTGCGCTTTAGCCCCAGTGCCGCGGAAATCACGTATACATGGGCAATCGCAGACGCCAGAAGTCCTGCCGCATATCCCATGGTGACCGTGGTCACGTGCGTCGAAAGCCAAAAATTGGTGTCGAGCACCGCAACCATGCTGGGCATCGTGTCCCCGCGTTCGATGACCTCATACTTGTTGGCCAGGAAGACCCCCAGTGTTCCAAGGATGGATGCCAAAGACAGCGCAACTCTTCTGCGGTCCGCGTATTCCATGAACAACGCGACGATCACGGCGACGGCAGTGATAAAGAGGATGGTCTCGTACAGGGTCGTCACCGGTGGCCTCGACCGGATGATGCACCTCAGTGCCACGCCACACACCAATAAGCACGTCGGTATGAGCACAGAGGGAACGAGCAGCGCTCCCACGAGTCTGTTCCTGGGGACCATCCATGAGATCGCTATGAGCACAAACGAAAGCACAAACAGATACAGGCTGTACCAAAACAGGTCCGCCTTGTAGTAGATCAATTCCAGAGGAATGGTCCTGTACTCGCCGCGCGCCGTCGCAAGTTCCAAGGTCGTCCGGTGCAACTCCGCCGCACTTGCGGCGAACTCGCTAGACCCTTGCTTGGACGTCGCAAGTGTCTCCAAAGCGGAGACGATACCTACTTGGACGGCATCCGGCTTCTGTTGAGTAAATGCGGATTCGGCGAAGGTGGCGGGGGAGAGCCACGCGTTGTCCTCGCTCGCCGCCGTTGGCGGGATGATTGACAGTACATCCGCATCTTGTATCGCGGCATCGATAGAAGTCAACAAGGTGCGCAATTCTTCAGCCCCCGTGCCGCCCGGGGAATTGGCCTTCACAAGCGCCTGCTGCAATGCCGGCGATTGCGTCAGGATTTCACTCAACCGCACTTCGGTCTTCCCCCCGAAGATCTCCGCAAAAATGGGGGAGACCGGAACTGGGATTGGATGCTGTGCGAAGTGAAGAAAGGCAGTCAAGGCCTCGAAGTCCGTGACATTGTGCGCGAGATTCAGAATCTGCCCTTGCGCTGTCGAACGTTCTTTGTCGGGGATACTTGCGTATTGAGAAGCCAGCTGAAACAAGGTCATTCTAGCCGGGACCAAATCGTTGTAGGAAAACCGGTCGCGGTCCTTCTCGGATGTCAGGCTCAACATGGCCATCACGTCCGGATTCTCCACGAGGAACGACTTGTACATCTTCGCCTCGTCCGGGAGGAACAGGCAGTCTAGAAACCATTCCATGGGGGAAAGCGATTTTCCGTTTGTATCCTTCAAGGAACGGCGCCCATTCAATTGCAGCAACTCGACGCTTGCGTAGGTTTCGAGTGGCTTGATCCGCCCTGCGTCTTGAATGGCCAGAGACGCAAACAGGCGCTGAGTCTCCTTCGACCACCTGGATTCGGAATGAGCGCTGTCTGCAAATGCCAAAGCCAGTGTGAAAACCAGCCCCCATGAAGCTAGGCACCGGGCGAATCCGATCATGTTCGGCGCTCCCTCTGTTGCCTCAAGTAAGAGTTGAGCCGAAGGCCAAAATGAAACAGCAGGCCAACGGTGATGATGATGCATGCATAGAGCGGCCACTGATCCGCGGGATTCCGCACCACAGCCAACGACGAGTAGAGCGGTTCGTTTGGACGCGCGTTCTGAGGTCCCCACGATGCTTGAAACAGCGTGTATCCCCGATACCGAAGCGGCTTGTTCATGGAGATCAGGTACTTCTGCACCGTCTCCCCCTCGGTTACAGTGACATCGCTGCTGAATGCCTTGGGCGTATTGGTGCCCGGATAGAGTTCGCGGGTAAATTTGTCGAGTCTCACCTTGAACGGCAACTTCCATCGGCGTTTCTGAAGGGCAATGGACCAGGCCTTGTCCCCCGCATGCGCCTCAAACGGTGCGCGAGCCATGCCCCAAAGAATGCCCTCGTGCTCCGCGCCGGATGCGATGTCATGCACCGTCACATAGGCACCCGCCACGTTCCGCTCTTGCTCAGGGTCGCGGTCCAGTTTCTTCAACATCATCCCGCCGACGGAGCGCGCGCCATCCTTCGCCGGCGAGGGTGTGGCATTGGGTGCGAATTCCGAAATCGTCAGCGTGAACGGGAGGTCGGCGGCCTGGAAAGTTGTCGATTTCCCCGGAGGCAACTGTGAAAAGCTCGCCCCTGGAATGATGCGCGCTTTCGTGTCTCCAACTTCGGAGATTGCGATCTCCCAATCGTTGTAACTCAGAAACTCGTCGGAGGTCTCATTCTCATAGAACGTCAAATGCCCATCCACGGAACTCTTGTAAGTCACAAAACCACCGGCGAGGAGCACCAGGATGCCCAAGTGCGAAATCCAGACCCCCACATGTGTCCACGCCCTCGGGAGTCGAATCAGCGCGCCGCACGTGAGGTTCACACCGAGCACAATCAGGAGTAAGTACACGCCCGGCAGCGGAACGACAATCGGCGTATCGCCAAATTGATGCAGCAAGAAGAGTGAGTTGAAGTACTTCTGCTGCGTAACAAAAAGACCGTGCTCCACTTGCTCCAGCGTTCCCAGGAACGTGAGTACAAGCAGAAAGAACAAGGTTATTACGGTGACCCAGTAGGAACCGGCCCAACGCAGAGGCATCTTAAAGAGAGATGACATGCTGGACATCTATGGAGTCTTCAGGGACTCGCAGAATGCCACGAAGCGGTCCCGCTCACCCTTCACTTCGGCTTCAGGCCCCGTTAGTTTCACAAACACGGTCCGGTCGTTCATCGGAGCAACCACACCGTACATGAGGTAGTTGTCGCGCTTCGCTCCGTCCATTCCGGAGTACGACCCGGCAATCTCCATGAACGGCGCCGGTTGCCCCAGTACAGTCACCTTGGGCAACGCTTCTATCGCCGCCGCATCCAAAGGCTGTTGTCCCATTTGTCCCCGAAGGAGGTTGATATTGGCGACCGCATCGCCAGCGGCTTTCGACACCGAAGTGACGTAGCATTCTGTCTTTCCGGCATCTCCGATCAGAAAGGAGACAATCCGCATTGCCTTATCAGGCGCAGGTTTCCAGGTGTCGGGAGCGGTCCAGGTCAGAGAAGCGGGCTTCGACATACCGCTTGGCGCCCCCGCGGAATCGATTGGCGGATGTCCTGCTGGGAGTTGGGAATCCCCAGGCATTGCCGCGCCGCTCGTGTCCGGATGGCCCGCCGGCAAGGCCGACTTGTCCTCAATCGCGAAACTGCTGAGGTCCGGGTGTCCCTCTGGAAGTCGCGATGCCGTATCGGTTGTTTCTGCTCGTTTGAGCGATTGGCAGAATGAATCGAAGCGCTCGCGCTCCGCATCGACAATGGCTTTCGGTCCGACCATCTTCACAAAGACCGATTTCCCCGCGTCATCGAAGATGACACCCAGCAGGCCGTATCCATCCTTGCTCTCGGTTCCGCCCATCCCTACATACGTTCCGTCAAAGGCAACGAACAGGGCCTCTATCCCCAGCACCGGCTTCTTGGTGAGCGCGGCGAACTCCTCGGCTGTGTAATCCGCCAACGACATCTGCTTTCGCCACCGGTTCACATTGGCCTCTGCACCACCCGCGCCGCCCGGCAGTATTGTCAGATAGCATTCGGCATCCGCCCCAATCTTGAAGTTCGCCAAGCGTGTAGACGTGGGAGGGGCCGTCTCCCAACCCTCGGGCGCTACCCACGCATATGGAGTCGCGCTCTCCGCACTCGCGGCCACACCAAGCTGTTGTGCGGTCGACATGCCTGTCGCCGGAGGAACAGATGCCTCGGATACGGATCGCGTCTCCGTAATCGTCTGCGTCGAATCCGAATCGCCGCATGAACAAACGAGTACGGCGATGAACGTGAGCGCCCCGAAAACACGCACTCCAGGCGCCACTCGATCCCAATGATTAGGAAATGTACGGTTAGTCATGTGCAGCTATCCCGCCTTCTTCATGAACAGTTGCCGCTGTCGCGGAACAATTCACTCGCCAGTTCTCTGTAGACATCCAGGTTCCCGTGCAGCACGGGAACTGTAAGTATCCCATAAAACACAGCCTGCGGTCACGCAAGATGTCCGCAGGCTGCAACAAGTCCAGGACGGCGGCAGAGTGCCGCCTGTCTGCTTACTTCTTTTTCAGTGGATTTGGATGGGCAATCTTTGTCTTGGCTTGCTCGAAATCGAATCCCACCTTGGTACCGTCGGCCTTCGTGTACTTGTCTGCTTTCCACGTTGGCGATTCGGCGTTATGGCATTTCGTGCAAGTGGCCTCGTCGATCTTCGCCACGAACTGCTTTGGATCGACAGTCGCGTCCTTTTTGAACATCTTCTGCTTGCCTGCTTCCATGTGCTTTGCGCCAGCGCCATGGCAGGTTTCGCATTGAACGCCATCCGCAACGACGATCTTCGCAGGGGCGGCTGCCGTTGCAGCATCGTACGCGGTCACATGGCACTTCAAGCACTCGGGAGACTCGGCCGCAGGCTTGGTGAGGCCCTTCTCCTTGGCAATTTTCTCTGCTTCCGGTGACTTCAGCGTTTCAATTGCCTTGGAGTGCTTTTCTTCTTTCCATTTCTTCCACTGCTCGCCTTCGGCTGCTTTGTTGTGGCAGACCTTGCACTGGGCATGCCCGACATATTCGTCAGCCGCCAGCGCTGAACCTCCCGACAACACGCCAAACAACGCACTACACATTCCAAGTACTGTCAGGATCGCTATCCTGCGCATGGCAAATCCTCCAAAGTTGATGACCAAATAGTACCTAATCAATGGCAAAACTGGCAACGTACCGAGCTGTTCGTCGGATGCGGCGCACGCATCGGCGACCCTCCCGGGTGGCACTGACGGCAGTTCGGCGGATACAGAAGCGCCCGGTGAGGCGACGGGACCGCGGACTTGTGGTCGACCGACTCATGACACACCGTGCAGCCTGTCTTTGTCGGGGGATAGTGGCACGTCGTGCAATGGTGATTGATTGGCGGCCCCCAACTCGCCCGGTGCGATTCGGGCTCCGTGTTGTGGTGGCACTTCGTGCACGTGCTCTCCTCATGGCACACCGCGCACGAGTTCCTATTCCATCCCGCCTCTATCCCGTGCGTCTTTCTCCTCCATGCAAGCGTGTGGCTATCGGGAGCCGTGGTCGTGTGGCACGTATCGCAATAGGATTGCTCCGTGTGACACAACGCACAGTACTTCGGATCGACCTTGGCTTCGCTTCCATGCACCCTCGTCCACGTGGCCGGATCGTCATGCGGTATCCGCGAACCGGACCTGAACTTGGGCCTCGTCTCCTGATTGATTTCGTTATGGCAAACCGAACACTCGTTCAGTTTTCGATCCGTCTTCCCGTGGCATTCCATGCACGCCGGCTTCTTGGGACCCGCCGGCAATGCGCCCTTGTCGAGATCGGTATGACACGTCTTGCAGTCCTCAATCTTCGCCACATGGGGATCGTGCGAGAACTTCACATCGCCTTTCAGCGGCTTGACGTAATCGGTCACGTCATAGTCTTCTCGCGTGTGGCATATCCCGCAAGCTTCTTTCGTCGGCTCGTCCACGTTTATCTCATGGCATGTCGAGCAGAGGTCATGCGTAGGAAACGTAAACGCACCCTCCTGTGCCTCGTGACACGTTGAACAGTCCAACCCTTGCTCCGCATGAAACGCGTGATTGACTCGCACGCCTCTATCCACCTTCGATGCCTTGGGATTCGTCAGCGTTACACACGCCCCGACGAATACACTGACTCCGACGGCAACTGCAAACCACATCAACCGAGGACGTTGCGTCATCCGAATAGTCTCCCTATGCATGCTCAAAACCGAAGCGCATAGCCTGCCTGAACCCGCCACAGAGGCGAATCGGCAGTATCGTCGTCTTCGAAGGTCACCCCTAGGTTGACCTCCTGGTTCGCGCGAAACGCCCACTTACCTTCCAACGACAATGAGAATACGTCCTCATTGGTATTGACTGGCTTTACGTCCTTCAAATTCACCAAAAAATTGCTATCGACGTAAAAAGTGGAACTGCTGCCTGGAAATAGAGAAGAAAACACCTTCCGCACCTCGTTCTGCCAGTGCGGGTAGAAGTCATAGGCCGAATACTGCCCTTCATAGCGGAGGTACTCGCCCGAGAACGTCACGGTCAGCGTGTCCCACTTCTTCTCGAACTCCGCGCCAACCGACCACGATGAATCGCGCGTCTCGACGTCCCAGATCTCCGCCATCAGGCTGGCGTCGATTCCCCAAACAAGTTGCGTCACGGAAAGCGTCGCCGACACGCGCGTATAGTCTAGATTGGTCTTGTACGCATAATCGTAGTCTTTCGACCACCGCGTCAGAATCGTCGCCGGGAAATTCGAGTCCACATCGTGAACCTGTCCTTCCACCGACAACGTCACCCGTTCCGTAATCGGTTTGTAAAGCGCCAGAAGAAAATCCTGATACTCTTCCTGAGGCCCCAAGATGCGGTAATAGCTCGTCAGATCGTTGGCCCGATCTTCTATCTCGTCGAACAACCGCCGGTAAGTCGCTTCGACGGTCAGGTCCCACGCCGGTACATAGCCGGTCACCCGCATCGTGATTTCATCGCCCTGGCCATTGTTCAGGTCCAACCTGCCAAATAGACGCCAATTCGTCGTGAGGTCTTGCCACACGCTCAGCGACACCATGCCATCCTCGAAGCTCTCGTCGCCATCGCGCGGATAGTCCCGATACAGATAATACGTCAGGCGCGGAATCCGCCAATTTCGCGAGCTGTTCCTGTCTTCATTGACCCAATAGCCGTCGATGGCGACGCGCGTCGACTGCGTCATCTGGAACGCCACGCCGCCGCCAAACACGGGATCGTTGAAATCCTCTTCATGCAATGAAGCCCGCATGCCTGCAAACACATACCAGTCAGCGCCGTTCGCCGTCTGTTTCTTGAAGTAAGCACCATCGATTCGATTGAACGCGGCGCCTTCCATGATGCGCTGGCGCCCCACGCGCAACGTCGATTTGCCCCAAAGGTCGTCCACCTCCAAATACAAATGCACCGGCCGCGCCTGGACATCCGAGTCGTAATTGTCGTTCAACGTGCGAAGAGAATCGCTCTTCCCTTCCGAGTCGAAATCTTCCCACACCCAGAACATACTGCGAAGTCGGATCTTCTCGTTGTTCGGAAAATCCACGTTCAATTCGAGTGTCTGGTCCATGTCGATGTCGCTGTCTTCGTCCGACCATGCCCCATCAAAGCGTGTCTCAAAGCGTCCATGAAGCCATGAGCTGTCTTTGTCCTGTGGTTCTGCTTGTGCTGCTTCCGCTGGTGCTGCTTCCGCAGGTGCTGTTTCCGCAGGTGCTGCTTCCGCAGGTGCTGCTTCCGCAGGTGCTGCTTCCGCAGGTGCTGCTTCCGCAGGTGCTGCTTCCGCTGGTGCTGCTTCCGCTGGTGCTGCTTCCGCTGGTGCTGCTTCCGCGGCGGGCGGGCTCTGTGCTTCGGGGGTCTTCTCCTGCCCTGCCGACACCGGCGCCCAGAGTATGAACGCAGCGGCCAGAATCACACACGCGAGACGTCGGCCAAGGCTTGTTGCGCCGCCCCACCATTTCAAGCGCATCGAACTCTCCTTCTGCACCCCTCGCACTCCCACCTTGTATCCCAGTACAGTCAGGTTACTTCCGTGACTCCGAATCAACTATTGAACCAAAAATCGTAGACGGCTTGAAGTCCAATCATCTGAATCGGATTGTCTACATCGAAAATAGGCGCATTCGGATCCGTCCCGTCGTGGCACCCCATTGTTCCCGCGCACGAGTTCGGCGGTACTGGCGTTACGCCCGCATTTGCCGCATCCGCGGAGAAGGAAGGTGGAATCGTCGCGAAGGTATGATCGTGCGGGCCGTCTTCCTGCTCGATGCGGCCTTTTGGCGGCATGTGGCAAAGCGTGCACCGGCTCTCGCCAGTATTCGATGGGTCAACGGGATGGAATGTGTGAGCCTCAACCGCAGCATTCGACCCAAAGCCGTCCGCGATGTGGCAGGAGATACAAAGTAGATTGTTTTTCGAAGGTCCTACAGTCTCCAGAGGGGAGTGAACATCATGACAGTCGTAGCAGCCCACTTGGTTTGACGTGAAGTGAACGCTTGTCTTGTATTCGGCAACTTGCCCTTCATGACACGCCACGCACACGTTGCTCGAAACCTCAAGCGACCGGTTGGCCGGGTTAATCAGTTCTCCGCCCAGCCCACCACTCTGAACATGTGCAACCGCCCCTTCATGACACGTAATGCACTCGATATTTCGATGGGCGCTGAATAAAAACGCTCCCATGCTTTGCGCGGTTCGCCCGTTGTGGCAGGCCAAACAGGTCGTAGCACTTCCCACTGTGCCGCTGTTTGTTGGACATCCCAAGCCAAAAAGCGCAAAAGCTGAAACAATAGTCACTAAAAGTGTTCGCCAGTATCCATTGCGCATTGATGCTTTTGGCATTATGGAAGCCCTTGCCGCTGAGGTCACCCCGTCTACAACACCAAAATTACCAGAAATGAAACGGAATGTCCACTGATTAAAGACGAACACACACAGGTATCTCGCCGAGAACTGAAAGCGCTATCCGTGACATGATACAGCTAAGCCATGGAACGTCTTGGCCTTAAGCAATTTGAATGCCGGAATCTACGCAGTCGCGGAATCGTAGCCATTTCGCGCACGCCATGGAGTCTGACATCCTGTACGAATCGGGAAAACTGTGCAATAATACGAAGTAGTTGGAGTAATGTTTATCATCGTCGGCGGTCGGGCAATGCCACGAACGTGTCTTGGACGGTTCTAACTCTGATTGGTTGAAGGTCTGAAAAGTGCTCAAGGAAGACACATGTGCTCAGAGCATAGGTGTGCAAATGGACAGAGATTTCGCATTTCATGCAGCACGACAGCTCGGTGTAAACCGGGGACCTTCCGCAGTAATTTCGCTGGATTCGACTAAGCTAACTTACGCGTCCGGTACATGGCACCTGAATTGCTCTCCCCCGGCGGCCTCAGCTTATACGTGAAGGAACCGGAGCTTTTGCTCCGGATGGTGACACCACAGCAGTAAACGTGACGACTACCGTTGGTATTCGCCATGAGCATACGCGGTTCGAGTGGCCGGTTTTGGCGGATTTGCAGTTGGGACCGCCGGCCGTGGTTCAAAACAGGTGTGGGGAAGGTCTTACAGGCATGGCATCCAGACTTGTATCAATGTTCGCCTCTTTCTTGTGGTTCCTCGGACGAAACACGGTTACGATCCTGGGAGCAACCCTCACCACCATAAGCGCCATAACGATATTTGTCCTTTTCGCGCTTGAGCTGTCCGGATTGCTCATTTCCCCTTACATGGGCATTATCACCTTCGTCGTTTTACCCGCGTGTTTTGTGTTCGGGCTGCTTTTGATCTTGGCAGGAATCCTCTGGCAACACCGCAGCGACCAGCGAAAGGGCATAGACTCACGACCCTCCGGCGATGTATCCCTCCCTAAAATAGACTTCAACAACCCCAGAACTCGCCAAGTTGCCGGGATGGTGCTCTTTCTCTCCTTGGCAAACTGCTTCATTGTCGGCGCTACCAGCTACCAAAGCTTGGTCTATATGGACTCCGTAGAATTCTGCGGCAAAGTCTGCCACACCGTCATGGAACCCGAGTCGGTCGCTCACGCCAACTCACCCCACGGCAGGGTGGAATGCACCGCATGCCACATCGGACCGGGCGCGTCCTGGTTCGTGAAGTCCAAACTCTCGGGCGCAGGCCAGCTGTTGGCTGTGACTTTCAACACGTACGAGCATCCAATCCCAACCCCCGTTGAAAATCTGCGTCCCTCCCGCGACACGTGCGAACAGTGCCATTGGCCGACGAAGTTCACTGGAGATCGCCTGCGGGTAATCAAGAAATACTCCGACGATGACGCCAACACGCCTCTATACACCCTGCTCCTGATGCACATTGGGGGCGGCGCCAATCAGAGCCACGGAATCCACAGTTGGCACATCGACCCGAAGCGCGAGACAACCTACGTCTCCCTTGACCCGCAACGCCAGGAAATTGCCCTCGTGCGCGTCAAAGAACCAGACGGCACGATCTCTGAGTTCAAGATGCAGGGAACAGACTACACTCCCGAGCAGTTGGCCAAGGGCGAGACGCGCAGCATGGATTGCATTGATTGCCACAATAGACCCACGCACGTTTTCGATTTGCCCGGCGCTGCAATGGACAAGGCGCTCGGACAAGGAATGATCGACGCTACCCTCCCGGCTGTAAAGCGCGTTGGCGTCGAGGCCCTGCAAGAGGCGAAGGGGGAGGAAGGAGATCTCGAGAGCATCTCGCGAAAACTCGAGACGCATTTCCGCGGAGCGTTTGGCGACACCTACGACGCGAACGCCGAACGGGTGAATCAGGCCATAGGCCAAGTCCAGGCCATCTACAAGCGAAATGTCTTTCCTAAGATGAATGTCACGTGGGGGACCTATATCAACAATATCGGACACACGGACTTCCCGGGGTGTTTCCGCTGTCATGACGGGAATCACGCTACCGACGACGGTAGAACGATCAGCCAGGATTGCACACTGTGCCACGGCGTGCTGGCCATGGAAGAGGAAAGCCCGCAAGTCTTGGCCGACATGGGGATCCAATGATATGAGAGACAGCGAGCAACGCGTTGAAGCGAGGTTGCCCGATCCCGCGCGAATCGCAATTAGGACACAATTGGATGAGCACAAGTGTTCATTCGAGTGCATTTCTGCTGAGGCGGTGCGAACGAAATAGGTCTATAATTAGGGCGGTTCCTCAAGAATTGCCCAGTAATCTCGGGATTTTTCGATACGGATTACTCTCGTTGAAATTGGAACAATTCCTGCTTGTATCTGTAGCCCTTTGCAGCCTCCAGGCAGTATGCAGGGTAGCAAGGCTATTAAGTTTTTGGTGATTCTCGGTAACAGGGTTTCTAATTGGGTGAATACCGAGTGGCTTGAACTTTCAACCAATGTATCGTGGGTTGAACGTTCACGCCAGGAAAGAAGGGGACTTATCGTGAGTATTCAATTCACCGCGATCCGCAAGACAGCAATACTGATGGCACTCCTCATGGTGCTGGGGACCCTGTTCACAGGTTGCCCTTCCACCCCCGGACCACAGGGACCCGAGGGTCCCGAGGGCCCCGAAGGTCCTGAAGGCCCTCCCGGAGATCCAGGCCCTGGTCCTGTTGGCGGCTTGGCCCCAGGTCTGGTCATTACCATCAACACCGTCACAATACCAGGCGATCTTCGCCCAGTCGTCAACTTTACGGCAAAGGACGACCGTGGGAATCTCCTTTCCAAGAGCGAAATCACAGACGTTCGTTTCATCTTGGGTTATTTGAACTCGCCCACGGATGGTACAACCCCGCGCTACATTAGCTACACAACTTCCAACGAAACAGGTACTTTCGGCCCTGCGGTGCAAGCTTCGTATGATGGCGCCAGGCTTGGCGGCCTCACGCAGCTAGCAAACGGCAATTTCGAATATCGCTTTGCCAAAGTCATACCGGCGAACTACAGCCCGAGCGCCAACCATCAGGTTGGCGCGCAAATCACGCGCCTGTTTGGCGGCAACGGGATTACCTACCCGGCCAATCCCATATTCCGGTTTAAGCCGAACGGTGCCGCTGTCACTGCGACACGAGAGATTGTCGAGACCGACACCTGTAACAAGTGCCACACTCGCTTGGGGCTGCACGGCGGCAATCGTCGTGAGATACAGCTCTGCATCCTTTGCCACAATACCCAGAGTTTTGATGCCGAGACAGGCAATTCGCTCGACATGCCGGACATGATTCACAAGATCCATCGCGGCGAAGACTTGCCGAGCGTTGTCGATGGTACACCATACGAGATTTCTGGCTTCAATGACCAAGTCATCGACTATTCCGAGGTAGTCTTCCCGCAAGACATCCGCAATTGCGCCGTATGCCATTCCAGCGACAGCAAGGCAATCGATGCCGACTACCATCTCGAAAACCCGACGAAAGCCGGTTGCGGCTCGTGCCATGACCGTACCTGGTTTGATGTCGGCACCATTGCGACCCCGGCAGGATATACGAATCACTCTAAAGGCGAAATCATGGCGCCCGTACTCGAAGGCACGTGCGGTACCTGCCACACACCGACGTCGCCCGGTTATGTGCCGATCGCCGAAAGCCACGTGCTGCCTACGGAATCGGCCGACGCTCCGGGCTTGAACACGACCATCACGGATGTCGAGGTCCTCAACCCGAGTGCAGGCGTGTACCATCTCAAGATTCACTTCACCGTCACCGACAAGAACGGCGTGGGCGTGAATTGGGATACCACGGGCGCGGGTTGGTCCGTTGCCGCAACGTGGGCATACCCGGCTCCCGAATACCAAATATACAAACGTAGAACCATGAAGGGCAGCGGCGCAGGCGGCACCCTTGTTAACAATCTCAATGGCACGTATACGTACACCTTCACGGCCTCCGGCGATAACCTGCCCGCAGGGTCGACCGACACCTTCGCTGTGGGTATCGACGCACGTCGCACCTTTACGCATAACAGCGCGACGGTCACTCAAGGCACGTCAAACGCTTCAGTCACCTTCTTTAAGCTGGACGGCAGCGAACCTGCCGCCCGCCGTCAAGTTGTGGACGAGGCCAAGTGCAACAACTGCCACTACGAGATTCGTGCGCACGGAGAAGGCCGCGTAGGCGTGGACTACTGCGTGCTCTGCCACAATCCAAGCACTACCGACGAGGCTCGCCGCGTGGGCACGCCAACGCCTCCCATGCCTCCCGAGACGGTCAACTTCAAAGACATGCTTCACAGCATCCACACTGGCGAAGAACTTGAAGAGGGCCTGACCATCTACGGCTTCTTCTCGGCGCCGGCGACCCAGAACCCGGTTGATTTCAGTCACGTCGTGTTCCCCGGACTGCGCCAAGAGTGCGAGATGTGCCACCTGGAGGATACGTACCTCGTTCCGACGCCTGAAGAAGCACTGTCCACACTGATCACGCAAGGCGGCAATCCGGTCAATGAAGTTCTGCCGCAGACAGCCGCGTGCACTTCGTGCCATGACGGTATGCTCCCGACCTTCCACGCCCTGTTGAACTCCGATGTGGAAAGCGGTGTCGAGACCTGCGCCGTATGCCATGGCGAGGGCCGCGATGCCGACGTCTTGGCGGTACATGCACTCGCTCCTTAATCCCCAGATTGGGGTCCGCCGTTAAGCGGTCCCATTAGCCTTCAGCGAGCCCGGCCATCTTTGGCCGGGCTCGTCTATTTCGATGGGCGCCTGTACATGCGCATCATCGCGATGGATTCCTCTACTTCACAAATGGGCTCCTCTCAGGCATCATGAATACGGAGGAAGGCACCGTGAAGAGACGGCTATTGCCACGCTGCGGATGGAGCGTCGCATTGTTCATGTTCATCGTTGCAGCGTCGTGCCCAGGCTATGCAGCCGAGACCGATCAATTCCTCGTTTGGGACATCGAATTGCGAGATTCCGCGCCCGCGCTCAATTCGTACCTCAACGAAGAGGCTTCTTGTTTCCTCGCGCAGGAGAATGAGATTCACGGAGCCAGCCGCGCCCCGGCCCAAGTCACCCAGGACCTCTACCTCTATTTGTTCCGAAGTCTCCTTGAATCCCGGCTCCGGCACTACCTTCTCACCGCCAGCGACATCGACCGCTATCCACCGTCTACCGTCAGCTATCCCGAGCATCTCGAGATGAGCATCTACAGCGCCAAATCGTTCCCGTTTATCCTGCCCATGGCAAGGACTATCCGCATTGGCGATGTCTATCTCGGGACCGACAAGCTCAGCCATTTCTTCGGATTCGGAAGGCGATACCACAAGCGGTACATGCGATTCCGCGAGGAAGGTCTTTCGGAGAAGACAGCCATGGAAAAGACCGTGGAGTGGGGGATGTGGTGCGAGCGCTACCTCGTCGGCAACCTTACCGACGGCGTCTACTCCTACGCCGACCTCGAAGCCAATTTCCAGGGTATGATGATGGCGCGACACTTTTGCGAAGGCCCAGCCCCCTTGCTTGCGAAAGATGGCCACCGCTGGGTTATCGCCCTGCACATAGACATTCGTCTCTATATCACGCCGGACTTCGACGAGTCCTTCAATCGCTCACGTTACGTCGGTACTCGTAAGCAGCAAGTTATGCGAGAGCTCGAAGCGGATGTCTGCCCAAAGGTTGCCCTACCCTCCGTGCAGGCCAGGTTCGCACGTTACCGGTGCCGCGAAGCAAGCTTCTCCCAGCAATACATCGAACGCACACTTGCTCTGAGAGGGCAGCAGCCGTCGCGCGAAAGTGATCTGGCGCAGTGGTGCGCCGATTGCCGGGAGGAGAGGGAAACGCCGTTTGCGTCAGAGTCAGAAATACGCAATACGGCTTACTCGACATCCATTCCCGCTTCAAATCGGTAATTACAGGTGCTTACGTGGCGCTTCTGCTCGACTCCGCAATCTTGGAGGATTTGACCGAGGTGCCGCACTTCTCCTTGAAGCGACTGCACCTGATTCCAGGCGAACCGCAGATTGCACGCACGCGTCGCCGGTGAAGTACTTCCTGATGCGCTGCGGTTTTTGCGTGACTTTCCAGCAAGAAAGGACTATTCTGCCCAAGGGGAGATTTGACGCAGTTACTGCTTCAAGGGGGAAGCACTGCTCAAGCATGTCGAAGCACATGGTGAGCAGGGAATCTTGAGGTACCTGTAATCGGTATCGTCACAGACTAAGGATTCACTGAAATGGTTCGAGTTTTCAAACGTATTGTCATTACATTTTGGGCGTGTTTCGCCGCGCTGTTAGTACAGGCTCAGGGGACCGTCCTTGTCCCCATGTCTGATGCGGTGCAGCTGGTTACGGATGTTTATCTTCCTTCATCGGGAGGACCGGTCTGGCCGGTGATCTTGGAACGAACACCCTATCCCCGCACCAATGGAAGCACGTGGACAAGCGAGGGGTACGTCTATGTTTGCCAAAGCGTTCGCGGCCGTTTCGGCAGCGAGGGGACATTTTCACCGTTTGCGGATGAAGGTTGGGGTGTCCACAAGGATGGCGTGGACACGGTAGCGTGGATTCACCAGCAGTCGTGGTGCAACGGAAGAATTGGGACCTATGGAGGGTCGGCGTCTGCGTGCAACGGGAACTTGCTGGGTGCCGCCTCGCAGGCGCTCACATTTCAGGTCGCGCAAGAGGGCGCATCGAAATGGGACGACCACTTGACCTATCAAGGCGGCGTATTCTTGAAAGCCTTGGTAGAGGGCTGGCTGGCGGCAGGGGTGGGAACGCCGGACTACGCGAATGTCTGGAAGGCGAATCCTCCGTCGGCTACTTCTTACTGGAGTCATTACGATGCCGAGGCGCGTAGTACACAGGTGACCTCGCCTGGTTTGTTTGTCGGCGGTTGGTGGGACATTTTCGGGCGCGCGACGGTCGACAATTTCATGGCGTGTCAATACCACGGAGGTTCGGGCGCGAAGGGTAATCAGAAGTTGCTGATGCGACCGACCGGGCACGGGCCTTGGGGAGCCCAGGATCTCCAGATGGCCCCGAACTACCAACAGGTCGGGGTCACGGCGTACCGCAGGCGCTTTGCGAAGTTCTGGTTTGGCGTAGCAAACGACGGCGTGATGAAGGAGCCGGCGGTCACGTACTATGTGGTCGGCGACGACACCAGTTTTTCGGGGCCAGGCTGGGAGTGGCGCACCTCGAACAATTGGCCTCCGTTCCCGCCGCTCACGGCGAATTACTACTTTCATCAGGATGGCACGCTAACCACGTCTGCTTCGGTGGGCGCGACGGACAAGCGGGTCTACACGTATGACCCTGCCAACCCCGTCTCGACACTGGGGGGGCAGAATCTCACGGTCTCCTACGGACCCTACGACCAGCGGCCAGTGAGCGGTAGGGCGGACGTACTCAAGTTCGCCACTCCGCCTTTGACGGCCCCGCTCGAAACAACCGGCGAATTCTTGGTGAAGCTGTATGTGTCCAGCGACGCGCCGGATACAGACTTCACCGCCAAGCTTGTCGACGTCTATCCGGACGGTAATCCGCGCGAGATTCTTATGCTCGACTCGATTCAGCGCGTGAAGTATCGCAATGGCTACGCGACTCCTGCGGCGCCTTTGTCGCCTTCCGATGTCGTGGAAGTCTCGATCAACCTGGGGCATATTAGCTGGGTATTCAACACGAATCACCGGATTGGCGTGCAGATCTCAAGCAGCAACTATCCGCGGTTCGAGGTCAATCCGAACAACGGACAAGAACTGCCGGGACAGGGATTGCCGTCGCAAGTGGCAAGCAATACAGTGCACATGAGCCCGGTGTTTCCCAGCGCGCTTGTTGTACCCGTTCGAAACACCACGCTTGATTCCGACGGTGATGGACTGACGGACGAAATCGAGTACAACGCCGGTTCGAGCAGCAGCTCAAACGACACAGACGGCGATGGTTCTCTGGATCAGGTCGAGGTGGCTGCGGGAACGAACCCGGCCAACAAGGACAGTTACCCAGGACACGTGCTGCTCAATGTGATGGATTTCGGGGCGGTAGCCAATGGCATCACCGACAATACAGCGCCATTCACCAACGCCTTCAGCGCGGCAAGCGCGGCGGGCGGCGGTGTGGTGACGGCGCCCACGGGCGTATTCAAATTCTCGGGCACATTGACTATCCCCGCTGACGTCACGCTTGAAGGTATCTGGCGCGCCCCTTCGCGCGCTGTTCCCTATACCGGGGGGACCACCCTGCTTGCGACTGCGAGCCAAGGCAACGCGAACGGCACGCCGTTCATTACCATGCAGGCCCGGTCGACACTGCGCGGTATCGCCATCTACTACCCAAACCAAGTGATGACCAATCCGCCGGTCGCCTTCCCCTGGACCATTCGAGGTGCAGGGAACAAGGTCTCGCTGGTGAATGTGATGCTCGTCAATCCGTACAAAGCGGTTGACCTCGGCACGAATGCCGGCGATGACCACCTCGTCGAAGGCCTGTACGGGCAGGCGCTCTACCGTGGCCTCTACCTGGACCAATCCAGTGGGTGGCGCCTGGAGAACATACACTTCTGGCCATTCTACGACCTCGGGAACGCGGGCACTTGGACCGCTACCCGCACCAACGGGATCGCGTTCCAATTCGGCAATGTCCGCAACGGCACGGCACTCAATCTTTTTTCCATTTTCTACAAGGTAGGATTCGAGTTCGACGATTTCGGCCACGGCGCAGGGAGCGGCACCTTCACCAATATGTATCCCGACATCGGTTCAACGGGTTGGCAATTCAACAAGGTCGCCGCAGACGGTGTCACTGTGTACAACGGCCTGACCATGTCGACCGTCGAAGTAGGGCCAAACAACACCGGCCCGGTTACGTTCAGGGCCTCTGGGTTCATGGGGAGCAACAATGCCGTAAGCAATGGGTTTGTGACCTTGTATCAAGCCAATATTCAGGGCACAGGCCCCGTGACCTTTGATGCGTGCCATTTCGGCGGATGGGACGAGGGGACCCAGAAGGGCCAGCACTGCATTATCGCGAACGCCCCTAGTCTGGTGGTGACCGGATGTGAGTTCATCGATAGCCGCGGCGACCGTAAGGATATACAGCTTGGCGCTTTGGTCAGGGATGCCGAGATCGTGGGCAATCGCGCCGAAAACGGTTTTCAGGTCACCAACAATACGGCAGCCGGAGCGAATCTTCAGATAGGCCTTAACACCGAAGTAACGCCATAGTCCGCGTTTTGCACAGGCCACCGCTCGTGCATGTGCAAGATGCTCATCGGCAAGACGTAAGGCAGGCGAAAAAAACGGAATTGCGGCAGCACGGCAGTAGGAGTTTGACGAGATGATGATGAAGATGAATGCAATTGCAGCCGGTAATCCATGCCGCAGGTTCGTCTTGATGATGCTTGCACTTATGGCTGCCTGGGCCGAGGCAGCCGTCCAGTTTCCCGGGACCTATGTGGTCACCGACCCGCCATTCAGCGCAGCGGCGGACGGCGCAACCGACGATACTGACGCGTTCACGAGTGCCATGGCGACCGCTTCGTCCGTGGGCGGTGGTGTGGTCGTGGTGCCTGCTGGTACGTACCGGATTGTCGGCAATCTGGAAGTCCCGCCGAACGTTACGCTCGAGGGCGTATCGCCGCGCTTTCTGAAGGGGGCAAATCCCCTCGCCCCTGGCGCCAGCGTACTCCTTGCGGTCGCGGGGGCAGGCGACGCCAACGGCACGCCGTTTATTCGTCTGAACACCGTGTCCGTGTTGAAAGGTCTCACTATCCACTATCCCGACCAGGCGGATACCGCCTCACCCACGCCGTATCCCTGGACAGTGCGCGGGAACGCCAACGCGGACAACTGCACGTTGATCGACGTGACTATCGTCAACGCATACCAGGCGGTCGATTTTGGCACCTACAATGTCGGTCGCCATTGGATCGACGGTCTTGCCGCCCAAGCCCTATCGCTGGGGCTGTACGTACACCAATGTTTTGATGTCGGACGTCTTCGCGATGTCTATTTCGGCCCCATTTGGACGACAGGCCTCGCAGCGCAATACATGCGGCAGAACGGAGTCGCATACCGATTCGGGCGCACTGATGGAGAGCAGGCCTCCACATGCAGCGCCGAAGGCTACAAGATTGGTTTCCACTTCCTTCGTGGGCCGATGGGTGGAACCAGCACCGCGCCAGGATCCGGCGTCATGAAGGATGCCTCCACCAGCGCCTGCACAAACTCATTCTATGTCGAAGACGTGGGCGACAACGCGGGGTGGTCATTTGTCGGCGGCACATTCCAGGGGGTGGTGGTAAACACCAACATTCAAAAAGGCGAGTTCAAATTTTACGATGCCACCTTCCTGCAGCCGGCAGGGGCGAGCCGCCATGTTCAGCTTGTGCCGAGGTCGGGCCTCCAGAAGCCTTTCTTCTTCGAGCACTGCACGTTCGGCCCCCTCACGGGTCCCAATCCCATCGCCATCGACACCAATTCCTATGCAGTCATTGTCATGAACTGCACTTTCAACGGATTGATTGGTGACACGAAGGTGCGGTTGGGGGCGGGGGTTCGAGAAGCGGTTGTCGTCAAGAATACGATGTACGGCGGCGTGACTGTGCAGAACAGTACAACTATCGGCGCCGACATTCAGGTAGGACTCAACACGACGGGCGACATTTTGCCTGTAGCGGGCTTCACCGCCACTCCTCTCTCGGGTTTCGAACCGTTGGCGGTGCAGTTCAGCAATACATCCACGCCCGGTACATACCCGATATCTTCCTGGAATTGGGATTTCGGGGATGGCGAGGGGTCGACCATGCAGAGTCCGTCACACAACTACGCGGATAGCGGGGTCTACACAGTCTTACTCACGGCCACCGACAGCTTCGGCTATCAGAATACGTTCACGCGCGATGCCTACGTTTCGGTATGGTCATTGACAATGGACTCGGATAATGATGGTATTCCCGACATCGTCGAAGGACTCGATGATGCGGATGGCGACGGAATCCCCAATTCCCTGGACTCAGACTCGGATAACGACGGTATTCCGGACGTTGTAGAAAGCGCTGGAGACCAGGATGGTGACGGCATTCCGAACTATCTGGACTGGGACTCGGATGGCGACGGCGTATCTGATAGCGTCGAGGCGTTGCTCGGATCGAATCCGCTTGACCCGAACAGTCCTGTCGATAGCGCGATTGGCTTGCCGTTGACGTCACCGATAGGCAAGGCAGTGATGCTATGGCTACTGGTGGCGTTCGGACTCCTGAGTCTGGTAAGGAAGCACATGTCGCCACGATTGCGAGGATGATGTGTCGCGAATCGAGGTGGCGTCATTCAATAGAAAGGCCCGTCTCAACAACCGAGCAGTATTCTATAGAGCATTTCGCACAAATACGACTGAGCGTATGTCCAAGTTACGGGCTATGACGCCCTCAGGCATAAGCTCTTCGCAATTTCGTCTTGTTGGGATACGGTTAGAGCGTAGGCAGAGAAGAATAACAAAAGGGACAAGGGCCTGTTTTGCTAAACCCTTATCCCTATTGACTTTTAATGGTGGAGCTGATCGGAATCGAACCGACGACCTCTGCAGTGCGATTGCAGCGCTCTCCCAACTGAGCTACAGCCCCCCGAAGAATCGTGAATAATGCTCCTGCGGACAGGAAGTTTAACAGACCCCATTCCCCAGGTCAAATCGATCGCTTCCGATTCGAAGGGGTGCGTCTGAAATGTGGGGGCAGCCAATTCTG
>JBHEKO010000731.1:0-2886 GCA_041859475.1 Candidatus Hydrogenedentales bacterium | reverse complement strand
ATCGCGCGGCTTGAGATCGAATATGAGACGGGCGAACGTCAGGTGATCGCCACGGACGAAAGTTGGAAGGGGCACGTGTCGCCCATCGTCAAAGACAGCATCTACCACGGCGAGACGTTTGACGCACAGCAGGAAGTCGCGGGGTGGAGCGAACCGGGCTTCGACGACAAGGAGTGGTTGTCCGCGCGCATTTGGGACGGGCCCATGGGAGAACTGACCGCGCAGGTGGGCCCCACGATTCAAGTAACCGAGGAATTGCATCCCGTCGCCGTTACGGAACCTACGCCGGGCACGTTCATCTTCGACTTCGGGCAGAATGCGGCGGGGCGCGCGCGTCTCAGCGTGAAAGGCCGAAGTGGGACGCGCGTTCAGCTTCGGTACGCGGAGATTCTCCGCCCGGACGGCACGCTCTACACGGACAACTATCAGGGCGCGAAGTGTACGGACGCCTACATTCTGAAGGGGGAAGGAGACGAGAGTTGGGAGCCTGCGTTCACGTATCGCGGATTCCGATATGCGGAGGTCACTGGGTATCCGGGCACGCCCGGCAAAGATGCGCTGGTCATGCAAGTCATGCACACGGCGGCTTCCACGACGGGCACGTTCACCTGCTCGGAAGACATCATCAACCGCGTGCAGAAGAATATTCTCTGGGGAACGCGGTCCAACTTCTATGGTGTTCCGACGGATTGTCCGCAACGCGACGAGCGTTTGGGGTGGACTGGTGATATCCAAGTGTTCTTGCCGACTGCCTGCTGGAACATGCAGGTGGCGGGATTTGTGACGAAGTGGATGCGCGATGTCGTGGACTCGCGCAACGCGGACGGTTCCATCACGGACGTGGCTCCCGCGCTCAGCGCCGGACCAGGCGCGCCGGGCTGGGCGGATGTCGTGGTTGCGGCGCCGTGGTGTTTGTACACGTACTACGGCGACACGCGCATCGTGGAAACGAACGAAGCGGCCATGTTCGACTGGCTTGCCTATATGCGCAAGAAGGCCACCGATGGGCTCTATGTGATGAGCCGGTATGGCGATTGGGTGGCCGTGGAGCCATCGCCAAAGCACACGCTCGCCGGGGCCTATCAATATCTGTCCACGACGCGGCTAGCGGAAATGATGCAGGGCCTTGGCAGGACTGCCGAGGCCGATGACTTGCGGCGGCAAGCAGCGGACGTTGCGACCTTGTTCAACCAACGCTATTTCAACGCGGAGACCAACCAATACGAAGGTGGTACGCAAACGGCCAATCTTGTGCCGCTCTGGTTTGGAATCGTGCCGGAAGACAAGCGCGCCCCGGTTATGGCGAATATCGCGAAGAACATCGTCGAGCACGATACCCATTTGACGACGGGCTTCTTGGGGACCGCGTATCTGATGCCCGCGCTGAGCACCTACGGACAAGACGAACTTGCCGGAAGGCTCGCGACGCAGCGCACCTATCCATCCTGGGGATACATGATCGATGCCGGAGCAACGACTATCTGGGAACGTTGGAACAGCGACAAATACGAAGAGCTTCACTCCGGCATGAATTCGTTCAATCACTATGCCTTCGGCACAGTCGGTCAGTGGTACTACGAGTACCTTGTAGGAATCCGGCCGCTCGAACCCGGGTTCAAGCGTATCTTGATCGAACCGCACACAAATGCCGCACAATCGGCGGAGGCTGCATTCCATTCCATGTACGGGCCTATCCGATGCGCTTGGGCAAAAGGCGCGAAGTTCACGATGGAGGTCACGATTCCCGCGAATACGACGGCGCTCGTGAAGACTCCTGAACCGTGCGAGGGCGACATCGGGCCCGATGATAAATTGCTTGTGGATGAAGCGGGGAACACCTCGTTTGAGATAGGTGCAGGCACATTCACGTTTGCGTCGCGCGGAAAGTGAATTCTGTACGCTTTGTAAATTGGACAAAGGAAGTATGATGAAGAAACGTATTGCTTATGGTTTGTTGATCGTTGCCGTACTCTATTTTGCCGGACGAGAATTCAAGGGCCAGCTATTCGATTGGCTGGCCGACAACTATGTCACTCGAACCACAGCCTATCCCTCCACGCCGCAACCCGATCAGGTCAGCCTTACCTGGAGCGACGATCCCCGAAATTCGCAGACGATCCAGTGGCGGACGGCGATGACGGTTGCCAATGGAGTCGCACAGTATCGTCTGACCGCCGAAGTCGAGGGGGCTGTGCACGAGATCGCGGTTACTCCATTCGTGCTTGAAGACAAGTTGTTGGTGAATGACAAGACGATTCACCGTTACACGGCTGAGCTGAAGGGACTGCAGCCCGCGACCAGCTACACGTATCGCGTCGGGAACCAGGAGCAGAGCACGTGGTCGGAATGGACCGAATTCAAGACGGCTCCGGAGGGTCCGAGTCCCTTTGCGTTTGTGTACATGGGCGACCCGCAGGAAGGTCTCGAATATTGGGGCAAGCTGTTGCATCGGGCCTACGAACGCTTCCCGAGCACGGCCTTCTACGTTATCGCGGGCGATATCGTGAACAACGGGCAATCCAGGAACGAATGGGATGATCTGTTCTTCGGAGCAACTGGGGTCTTCGAGCGCCGGACTGTTGTACCCTGCATCGGCAATCACGACTACGACAAGAAGGCCACGCCGCGCATGTATCTGGAGCAGTTTGCCTTGGCCACGAATGGTCCCAAAGGAGTGAATGCCGAACACGCGTACAGCTTCACGTACGGCAACGCGCTGTTTGTCATCCTCGACTCGAATCGAAAGATCGAAGTCCAAACGCCGTGGCTTGAGAGGGTTCTTGCGGAATCGAAGGCCACATGGAAGTTCGCCGTCTTTCACCATCCCGCCTATGCGTCCGCGCCGCATCGAGACAATGAGGACGTGCGCGAGCAGTGGGGCGCGCT
>JBHEKO010000127.1:0-9890 GCA_041859475.1 Candidatus Hydrogenedentales bacterium | reverse complement strand
ATGGTGCGGATGGACGAGGGAGCTGCGAAGGGCCTCTGTTCCGGGCTTGTCGCAAAGGACCAGGTCGTACCGGGCAAGATTGGTGGCGAGGATGGGATGGTAGACGTTCCAGTCGGAAACGAGCGCGACGGTTTTGAGGGGGGCGTGCTCGATTTCAAAGGGAGGTGCAAAGCTCTCGGGCATCCAACATAGCAGCAGTTCCGGAGTCCATGTTTGGGCGATTCTCCGGACGACATGCGTGGCGGTTTCGTGTTCCGAATCGAACGCGAAATCGTATGCGTCCCCTTCTCCCAGCGTCTTGACCTCGTGCGGTCCTCGATACAGGGCGACAGGGGACTCATTGCAGAAGAACGGTATCCCAAGGCAGAGTACGCGCATGAACCGGCAATCTCGCGAATAGGGCTGAAACGTGCAACGCCAAATGACACTGCCATCATAGCCACTTGCGGAACTCAGAGTGAAGCGACGTTGCCGCATGGGACTGCACGGAAGACGGACTAAGCGGAGATTGAGCGGTCGTTTATGGGAAGAGGTTGTCGAAGAAGGCGGATTGCAGTACAGAGGTAGGGACGTCTCGCCGAAACGTCCGCGGGAGAGCGTGGATTGCGGGTAAGGACAAGAGGCGCTTTCGGCGGAGAGTTGTGGCGGGAGGGATAAGAGGCGCTTTCGGCGGGGAGTTGTGGTGGGAAGGATAAGAGGCGCTTTCGGCGAAAGCGCCCTACCTTCGGGAAGCGCCCTACCTTCGGGAAGCGTCCTACCTTCGAGAGGCGCCCTACGGCAGTCCGGCGAATGAGAATTCGCGGGGCGGGCGGTGTATACTGACGAGCGCAACCCTGTTCTGTATATCGTCTTGGGACGAATAGGATACTTCGAGGAAATACTGGGAAATATGCCTTTTAGTTTCAACTACTCAACGCCAGACATGATCCAGTGGTTGGCTGCGCTGTTTGGGACATTGATGTTTGTTGCCGTTGGCATTGAGTTATATCGGCAGGGTAGAAACCGCAGGCGGCGGCGTCAGGAGTCCTGGAAGACCCTTGGGGTAATTGCCCGCGACAAAGAATTGTCTCCGGAGGAGCGCACCTTGCTGGAGGAATTGGCGCGCCGGTGGTCGCCGGACGATCCGCACCGCATGGTTTCGGTCAGGCATCTATTCGACCAAGCGGTGGAATCGGAGCTCGAAGAGTTCAGGAAGCATGGCAACATCGCGGAATTCGAGCGCGTGGGGTTGTTGTTGCACGATGTCCGCACGCGGCTATCGCTGGACTATGTTCCGATTGGTCAGCGAATCCACTCGACGCGCGAGTTGTACGTAGCGCAGGAACTGTGGATTGCTCGCGCGTCCGTGTCGCCGCCCAAATGGCTACGGGGTTCCGTGGTGAACATCGACGAATCCTACTTGTCCATTCGCATCGTGGGCTCGGTCGACGAACGGGAGCAGTTTACTCGTGAGGAAGAGGTGCGTGTCCGAATGTGGCGGGAAGAGGACGCGCGGTATCTGTTCACGATCCGGTTCGCGCGTGAAGATCGGGAGCCGTCCGCGCTGCTTTTCTTTCACACGTCCGATTTGACTCGAATGCAATCGCGCGACTTCTATCGCGTGCGATACGAACAGAACGTCACGGTCGGGATTCTCAATGCTCCCGTGGACGGAGTGGAGCAGGACACGCGGGAACGGCAAGTCGTGACGAAGCTGCGCGGCCGCGTCACTAACATCAGTGCGGGCGGACTGGCCCTCGTGGCTCCGCAGGCTATACCCAGCCAAGTACTGATTCGAGTCACGCTGGAGTTCAATTTGCCTGGCTCGCAACCCGTTACGGTGGACGCGCGCCTGGTTTCCTCCGTACCGCTTTCGGGAGGGCGGTACTTGGTGCGCGCCACGTTCTTCGGCATAGATGATGAGTCGCGAGAGACCATCGCCCACTATGTAATGCACCGTCAGCAGTCCTACCTCGACCCCACCCTACCCAAGGAGTGACATTCGGTGCAATCTCTCCTGAACGCCGTTGACGCAGTTCAACGAAACGTGTTTGCGGTCGCCCTCTATTGCGGCGCAACGATTCTTGCCGTCGTTCTGAAGGTTTTGATGGACGCGGCCGTGCTCCGGTATACCGGCTCCGACTTCAAGTCGCTTCAAGACGGGCCCTACGGCGTGTTGGGGACCATCCTCATCATTGCGGTCATCGCGCTTGTGCGTTGCGTGGCCTTTTCTCGAATGGGCAAGGAAATCGACCGTCCGTTATGGCGGATTCGCGACGATTGGGAAGCGATTACGAGGTTCTTCCCCATGTGGCTGCTGCTGGACTTGGTCACGTTTGCGTGCATGTGGCTGGCCAACCCCGGTTTGTATGGAGACAGCCAGAATGCCGTGACAGCGATTTGCCACATCGCGGCATTCGTTTTGAACATCGTGGCCGTGCCGGTCGGCACGTGTGTGATGTTCTCGGGCCATTTTCAATGGAAGCGGCTTGGTGAGGCGCTTTCGCCCATGGTCCGGCAATTGCCCCGGAGCGGGGCCGTATTGCTGGTCTGCCTATTTCAGCTCGTAATTCACGATATCGTCGCCGGACGGTTGCTTGCCAATCCGGATACGCCCAGCCCGTTTGACTTTTTGCCGCACAGGATAGGGTTGGTGTTGGTTCTGACGTATCTCGAATGTATCGTGTTCGCGGCAGTTTGGTTGTTGTGCATGGCCGACAGGGAAACACCCGATGACACCGACTTCGAATTCTAAACGCAGGATCTCGGGCAAGTACGTGCTCCTGTTCTTCCCGATTCTTGCCGTAGTGAGTTTTGCGGCTACCCATCTCATTGTCGCGCTCAGTACCCCGCAAGGATCCCCCACCGCCCAAATGTTCCGATCCGAGGCGACGCTCAGATCGCTTGCGAATGCGGTTGAAACGTACCACGCCGCGCACGGCGCCTACCCGCCCGCGGGCGACGCGGGACTGCAACTGGCCGCGAGCCATCTGTCCAAGACCGTGAACTACCTACCGGGCGGTCCTCCGCGCGATTCTTGGGAGCATGCCTACTACTACGTGCCAAGTGCGGCGTATGAGGCTCCCGGATCGATGGCGTTAAAGTCCGAAAATGGCTATTTTGCGCCGAATTCTTTCCAATTGTACTCCGCGGGCATCGACGGCGATCCGGGTCTTGAAGACCCCCGGCGGCGCGTGGACAACATCACGAGTTGGGAAGAAGACCGTCCGTGGCGGGCCAAGTACCGGGCATTGCAGCAGGCCTACTTCAAATCACACGTGCATGCACCCCAGTAATCGGATATACTAGCAGCACATGGACCTCCACCTTAGATACGGGAATAAGAGCATCGAAGCAATGCTGCCCTGGGGCCATTGTCTCGACGTGCTTGAGATTGCCGAGTGCCCCGCGCTGGCCGATGTCGAGCGCGGAATCCTCGATGCCTTGTACAAGCCAATCGGAATCGACCGAAGTATTTTCGAACTCGTACACCCCGGCGAACGGATCGCAATCCTCGTATCGGACTCGTTCCGTTCGACCGCGGTCGATCGCGTGCTGCCTGTGCTGATCGGCGGGCTAAACGAGCGCGGGATCCCGGACGAGTCGCTGCTGGTCGTTTTCGCGAGCGGCACGCATCGCCCCCCGCTCCCCGAGGAACAGGAGCGCATTCTGGGGCCGGAGATGTACAGGCGCTTGCGCGACCGTTGCTACACGCACGATCCGAATGATCTTTCCAATCTCACGTATGTGGGGATAACGTCGCGTGGGACGCCCGTGGAAATCAATGCGCGCGTCCATGCGTGCGACCGTATCATCGCTACGGGCGCGGTCGTGATGCACTATTTTGGGGGATTCGGGGGTGGGCGGAAGTCGATTGTGCCGGGGATAAGTTCCGCGCGCACGATTGCGCACAATCACGCCATGAACCTGCACGCGTATGAGGATCGTCTCAATCCCGCGGTGCGGATTGCCGCGCTCGATGGAAACCCGGTTGCGGAGGACATGCTGGAGGGCGCGCGTCTCGCGGGCGTCGATTGCATCATCAACACCGTGCTGAATCGAGAGGGGCAGATTGCGAGGGTGTTCGCGGGAGAGCTCGATGCGGCGCATCGGGCCGCGGCCGAATTTGCGCGTTCGCTCTATTCGGTTCCCATTCGCAAGCGCGCCCACCTCGTCATTGCGTCCGCGGGCGATGCGAAGAATTTCATTCAATGCCACAAGTCGCTGTACAACGCGTATCAGGCGATGGAACCGGGCGGACGCATTGTGCTGCTGGCCCATTGCCACGAAGGCCTGGGCAGCGAGCGGTATGCATCGTGGCTTCGATTGGGCAGCGCCAAGGCGGTGATCCAAGAGCTCCGAAGAGCAAGTGAGATCTACGGTCAGACGGCCCTATCCACGCTGGAGAAGGGGCCCTCGGCGATCCTTGTCACGGAGCTTTCGGAAAAGTCCGTTGCGCTGCTCGGTGCGACGAAAGCGGCCAACGCGGCGGAAGCGATGGAGATGGCGCGGGCTCATCTCTACGGCGCAGGCATCACCAATCCAACGTACTATGTGATGCCTTCCGCGGCTTACACGGTTCCGTTTGTGGGTGGGGCGCAGTGAGCCTGAGGCCTGCGGACCAACACGGACGTGCACGGACAAACACAGACAAAGTGGACACACGGACAAACACGGCGAGGCGCGGCTATGGGGCTGGCTTGACGCCCGTTTCGGTTGCTGTGCTGGGCGGTTGCCATTTCACAATCAGTTCGTCGGGGTCGCGGTTGGTTTCCAGATAGGACTTGTATTCTTCCAGCTTCTGTAGCTCGCGACCGAAGAACGCGGTGACGTACCCGTTGGTCAGCCGGTAGACATCCTCCTTGGGCATGTAGACGATGGGTTCGCCGTTCGTGATGCGCTTGCCTTCGCCGACGCCGTCGCCAAAATCCGGTTTGAAGTAGAACATGCAGGTGAACGAGAAGTGCCCGGCGTTTTTGAATTCGACCAGGTATTTCGGGCCGGTGGACTCATCGTAGTAGGTGCGCGCACGGGCGTTGCCTTCCGCTTTGATCGTCTTGTCTTCCGACGCGACAATGACCAACGCGGGGCATTGGTAGTTTGTTCGCGTTTCCGCAACGCCGGTAATAGGAGCGATTGCCTTGACGCGCGGGTCGGCGTCGGCGGCCAGCGTGCTCGTGTAGCCGCCAAAAGAATGCCCGGTTACGCCGACGCGGTCTAGATCGACTCTGCCCAGGAAACGGCTGTCGCCGCCCTTGTTGAACCGGGTCATGGTGTCGATCAGGAAGCTGATGTCTTTGGGGCGGTCTTCGGCGGATTGGCTGCGCTGCTTCTCGTCGAAGATGACCAACTCGCCGTCCACGACCGTGGCGGCGCAATTGCCCGTGTGATCGGGCGCCACCACGATGTAGCCGTGGCTTGCAAGGTGCTCGCACAGAAACGGGCTTTGCGAGCGCAACCCGCCGTTGCCGTGGGAGAAGAGAATCAGGGGGAACTTGCCGTCGCGCACGCGCGCATCGCGGACGGCGATGCTCGGAAAGGTCTTGTCCACGGCCGCCATATCCGCGCCGAATGCCGCGCCCATCGCGAACAAGTACGCGAGGTTCTTTCCGCCGAGATAGTAGTCGAGCAGGCGATTCTTGGGGAGTTCACGCGATTCATCGGTCGCCGGATACCAGATTTCCGTAAGCAACGACCTAGAGGCCTTGGACACGAGATCCGTCCGCGAATGATCGAGCAACTGCATCGTCGTCACGCCCACGGGATAGGGCCCCGGCTTCTCGGGGTCGGGCAGGTCCTGGGCATTTGCGCACCACGCTACGCACGAAACCACAAGTGCGGCGACGAACAGTCTTTCGCGGGACATACCTTCCTCCTTTTGCGATTGTCGTGAGAACGCAGCAACCAACCGCCCATGACAGCGACCGAATTCGCCGGCACAATAACACATTCGGGCAAACACCGATGCTATCGGATTGCTTCCGCGAGGTTCACGTACTGGTCCTTCAAGAGCGGATACAAATCGCGGTAGACGGCGTAAAGCTTCGAGTATTTTGCGTGCGTTTCGGGGTCGGGTTTCGAATGTTCGCCGAGACGGACCCAGTCTTTCACCACATCGTAGTCTTTGTAGATGCCCACGCCGACGCCCGCGGCGACCGCATTGCCGACGGGCGCCCCTTTCGACGATTGCGCAAACGCGCATTCGACGTTGAGGACATCCGCGACGATCTGCCGCCACATGGGGCTGTGCGCACCGCCTTCGCTGAGGATCATGGGCAGATTCATTTTCACGCCGCTGGCGCGCATGAGGTCGAAGTTGTGACGGAGGCCGTAGCCCGCGCCTTCCATCAGCGCGCGTATGAGGTGGCCGCGTCCGTGGTCGAGGCTCAACCCGAAGATGACGCCACGCGCGTGCGTGTCCCAGATTGGCGTGCGTTCGCCCATGAAGTAAGGCAGCACGATGAGGCCGTTGCTGCCCGGCGGCACGTTGCGCGCTTCGTCGTTGAGCATGACGTACGCGTCGCGCCCGGTCATTTTTTCGGCGGTCATTTCGAGTTGGCCGAAGGTATCGCGGAAGTAACGAATCAGCGCGCCGCACGAGACCAGCGCCGCCAGCGTGGTGTACTGCGTGCGCGAATTCGCGGTATGCACAATCGTGATCATGTCCTTCGTGAACGTCGGCGTCTCGTGCACGACGCCCAGCACGCCCGCGGTGCCCATCACGAGTTGCGTCGAGCCTGGCTCCACGGCTCCGCCCGCGACCCAGGCCGCGTTGCAGTCCACGGTGCCCGCGACCACCGGCGTGCCCGCCGCAAGGCCCGTGCGGTCCGCGGCCTCGCGCGTTACTTCGCCGATCACCTCGTCGCACGGATACGGCTCCGGCAGCTTGTCGGGGTCGAGGCCAATTTCTTCAAGCAGCCCCGTGTCCCATTTCCGGTTCACGATGTCGAACGCGATGCCGATGAGCGAGGCGTTCGAATAGTCCGTCACGGCCTTGTTCGTCAGCTTCATGCACGGATAGTCCGCGGCCGTCTGGAGCTTGTACGTCTTCTTGTAGAGGTCCGGCCGGTTGGCTTTCTCCCACATCAATTTGGCTGTCGCGTAGTAGGGGTCGATGGGATTGGCGCTGAGCTTGAAGACGCGATCTTCGCCGATGTGCTGCTTGAGCCAATTGCATTCCGCCGTCGCGCGACGGTCCATCCAGATGTGGCCATTCGCCAGCGGACGCAGGTCTTTGTCTACGCAAATGCACGAAGGCGACAACGCGCTGATCGACACGCCCTTGATGTCTTTCGGGTTCACCTTGGACTGCTTGATGGAAACCGCGATGGTGTCGGCGACCGCGTTCCAATACCACTCGGGGTCATGTTCCGCTTTCGCCCCGGGGTATTTCTCCCATGCTTCTTTGGTTGTGATGAGGGGATACTCGATGAAGTGTGTACCCAGAACGTTCCCCTCGACGTCCATGACCACGGCCTTGGTTCCCCCCGTTCCAACATCGCATCCCACCAAGAATTGCGCCATGACTCAGGTTCCTTTCCGGCTATGTAATGACACGTACTTACTTTTAAAAAGGACAACAAAAAACGCCCGCCATCACTGACGGGCGCTGTCAATCAAATCCGAATCGAACGATCCGCGGTCACGGTTCAGCTCAGCGTATTTCTGACATCGCCGGCGACGCGCGTCGGTATGCCGAGGTTCAAGCACACGCTTATGAGCTCCTGGAGGATGTCGCCGTAACCGATCGTGATGTGGTTCGACATATGCGACGCCATCAACTCGTTGTGATCGTAGCCGGGGATGTGAACGTTGGCGATCGGCCACACCGGAGTCGTTGCGTCGAGCCGATCCTTGACCTCCTTCGCCGGCAGGTCGACCACTTCGCCCGTACCGCAGTCCATTCCCAACTGGCCGAATTGTTCATAGAAGCGCGCCCACGTAATGGTCCCGGGTTTCGAGATACCCGTGCAGGTGCCGCCCCCCAGCGGGAAGTACATGGCGGGTTGGCGATAGACCTTGGTGTTCTTCCAACCGTTCCAGTGCGCGGGCGGCGCCCCGCCGGAAATCAGGAAGACCCACGAGAACTTGCCGTTGAACTCGCCGCCCCACCGCACATCGTGCAAGGTCGTCTCGGGCGCCATCTTCTTCATCTGGTAGATATCGTGCATGAGCAACTGCGGAATGCCCGCGCCGAGGTCGCCCTCGTTGAAGTGGACGATCGGTTTGCCCTTGTTGATGACCTTGCCGGTTGCCGGGCTGACCACGTCGGGCCGCTCGGCATTGTTGAGCATGCCTTCGACCAAGTCTGAAGCCGGCACCGACCGAACGAGGCCGTACTGATAGGGGATGCCCATGCTCGCCAGACCGTAGCGTTCGTAAATGCGCGCGGCGGCGGCGTACATCTTCATTTGCGAGAGCACTTGCGCGTGCGTGAGTTGCTTGCTTGGATCGTACCCCCAGTCGAACCACGTGCCCTTCTTGACCAACCAGTTGAGATACTTCTGTCCTTCGTCGTCGCTCACGAGCTTCATCTCGGCGAGCAGATCGGACTGATTGAGGTATTCGATAGGCAGACCCGCGGCGCCGACTTTGCCCGGGTCGAGCACCGCGTTGAGCATGCCCATACATCCCGGATCGAACTGGCCCATGATGCGGCGGTTCTTGCGAATGTCCGCAGCCAGTTCTTCGCCCAACTTCGCGGCCTTACTCGACAGCTTCAGTTTCGACGCATCCACAACGTGGTCCATCTTGTGCGACGTCTTGCCCGTCTTGACCCACTCGGCGAGCTTTTTCATGAAGTACTCGTCGTCGAGGAAATGGTCGCTCCAAAGGCGCGAATGCTCGACGGAGAGGCGGGCCAGGGAGCCCGAATGGTTCAAGAGCGCAACAAGACCCGGCCACGTGCCGTCGAAATTCGCCAGTAGGAGGATGGGACCCTTGTGCGTTTGAAGCGCGCCGCTGACGTGGTGCGAGTACGCCCAGCAGCTTAAGACGACGACAACCGGCGCGTTGGGATCGATCTTCGAGAAGATCTCCGTGCCTTCGCACTGCTTCGTCACGAAGCCGTGCTTTCGCTTCTTGTCGTACTCGGGAAATACTTCGGTCTTCACTCCGAGCTTCGAGAAAGCCTGCTTCACGGCCTTCAGCGTCTCTTCCTGCATCGGCCAACAGACGACGCCCGCGGAATCCCGGAAATCGCCGTTGGAAATCAGATAGACCTTCTTGCTCTTGTCTTTGCTCATGGTCCCGACTCTCCTTGTTACGCCCATTCTGCACGACGCCGCGTGTGATTCGACGCGTTCTGTGCTACGGGGTTAATCGTTCTCTTCCGCCGGCCGGCCACCAAGCAGCCAATGAGGCTCCCCCCACGGGCCAGTCGCCGCAACAGGATAGCACACGAATGGTTAAAGCGCGAGAAGCACGGTGGGTGGGAAGCGCGGCGAGATCCCTGTCTTGGTAGGGACGTTTCGCCGAAACGTCCGCGGGTGGCCGTGGACTGTCCGGAATACTCGGGCACTATCCGCCATGGAAGATGCGGCTCCTTCTTCACCTTTCAGAAGGGCTGTCCTGAGGTCAATAACCGAATACCCACTTGATGCGAATCTCTTTGCCCGTGACCGATTTCGGCACAAACCGAATTGTACAATTTCCACCATACGAATCGATGACTCTCACCCGATTCCGGTCGGCGGGAAGAGCAATAGCAAGGTTCTGGCCATTTGGCGCTAAGATCTCGGCGGCTTCATCCGGACCCGCGGAAACCTTGATTATCAGTACCTGAGGCCAACGTTTCCTGGCCTTGATGGTCAGCTCATATTCCGCGTGCGGGTCCGGAACAGGCACATTCCCCTCCCAACTCCTGAACCAGACGTTGGCAGGCCCATATCGCTCGATGAGAAAATCCGTGC
>JBHEKO010000614.1:0-2839 GCA_041859475.1 Candidatus Hydrogenedentales bacterium | reverse complement strand
ACCTGATGGTTCAAGTCTTCATGAGAACTCTTCTTTCGCGTTTCCTCACTTCTAGAGTGCAGGTATCTGGATTTTCAGAATAGAATGATAGACAACACTCGCAGAAGGGGGCGAGACACGAGGCACCCATAGCGGCGCGCTTCAATGGAGACTTGGCAAATCCGGAGGATCCCTATAGATTGAAGTGTCGAAGGGGCGTCCATTTGACTCCATGCGAGATGTACAGCGGGGCTAAGCTCAATGGGACCGCATATGTTTGAAGTCAACCTTGGGGAATTACCATGTTCAGAATAGGTCTTGCGCTGGTTATGGCCATGGCCATGGCTCACGCAGGGAATCGCGATGCGATTCCAGTCGAGGGATTGCTCGTTCGCCTTGACGCTGGAGACGCGTCGATGTTGCGGCTCGATGACACCGGGCGCGTTATCGAGTGGCGAAGCGCTGTCCCGGCTGCGCCGCACACTCTTGAGGCCCCCGAGGCGAGTCGGCGTCCTCAATCTCTTCGCGGGCGCCGTGGTGCTCTGCGGCCGTGTGTGCGATTTGACGGCAATGACGACGTCCTGGTGGCCTCGGCGTTCGCGAAGACTGCCGAAAGCTGGACCGCCGTGCTTGTTGCAGCGCCGCGCTCAAATCCACTGGGAGCAGGAGGCCTGTGTTCGGCAAGCCCAACCAAGGCCAACGACTACGACCCAGGATTCACCATCGATCTGTACAACGCCACGGGGCGATTCGACAGCCTAAGCATCGAAGGAGCCGGCCGCATTGGCGGCGCAATCGATCAGATGAGGTCCAGCTTCAGTTTTGGCGGCCTGCATTTACTAGTTGTCGAGCGAGGAGCAAATGAGATTCGTGTGTGGGTCGACGGCGACGAGCAGGAGAGCCGCCCAGCGAACGCCGCGACGACATCCATGGATAACCTTCGAATCGGGGCACGCTACTACGACGGTCAGGAACGTCATTACTTTGACGGAGACGTTGCTCAATTCCTGCTCTACAATCGAGTTCTTGACCCCGAAGAACATGTCCAACTCACGAAGTCTCTCGGTATCAGCGCGCACGAACGCGCCGAAGAACTTCGCACCGGATTGGGGAAGCACATGGAACGGATGGTGGCGCCCGAGGTTGTGAAATCATGGGGGACAATTGAGCGTTTTGAACAGTACTTAACGAATCATCCCGAGATACTTCCCTCTTCGGACTTGGCGGCACTGCCGCTCCATAAGGACCTGAAGGAAGCAGTTGCACTCGGCATGCAAAACATGAACAGCATGTTCGACGCCGACAAGGATAATGAGCCGTACTTCTACTCGAACTGTCAGGCCGACGGCACCGGCGCACTGTACCATTCCGTGAACATCGGAATTCCTCATGTGGTTGGCCGTGGGCTTTGGGCGACGATGATTGGAGAGATCGCAACGGGGTTTCCGTTCCCTCCGGACGGGTTGGCCACCTACACGCGCTATTGCCGTTTCTCCTTCGACAATCCCGACAACCTCAATTCCTATATTGATCCAGCGCGCGACAACAAGCGCTTCATCGAATTCCATAACATGCGCGAAGGACTTTACGGTCTCGTCGCGTTGATTGAAGGCCGCAATGACGCGTGGGCCCGCGAGAAAGCCCGCACCATGCTCGTGACGCTCGACAAGCTCACGGACGCGGAAGGGCATTGGTCGATAGAGCGTGCAAGCGCACTCGGAATGAAGGAGAGCTGCGAAGGCATGCACACGGTCAACGCAGCTCGAATGATCGACCCTTTGCTGGAGTACCACGCTTGCACCGGCGACGCGCTCGCCATGAAGATGGCGGGCCTCTACGCCCGTGCCGCGCTGAAGCAGGTGTATTTGCCCGATGGCCATTTTGCGCCGTGCGATCAGTCCTCGGGCCACATCCATTCGCTCACGTCCGCCCTCAGCGGAATCACAGCCTATTCCGTGCTCACGAACGATTCGGAGATGCTGGGACAGTGCCGGAAGATCTTTGATAACGGCCTGCCGGAGTACTTCAGTTCGTGGGGCTGGGGCGACGAGGTGATGCCCGCGCATCCCGCGAATGTTGTTTCTCGCGGCGAGATGAATCAGACAGGCGACGTCATACGTACCGCGATGATCCTCGGGAAGGCAGTCGACCCAAGCTATTACGAGGTCGCCGAGCGCTACGCGCGGAGCATGGTATTGCCTACGCAGCACCGGGAAGAGGAACTGCGCGGCTATCTTCGAGACAGTCCCGAGCCCAAGGGCGACTTTCAGCGCGATGTCCTCAAACGATCGATAGGCGGTTGGGCGATGCAACTGCCCAACGACCGCATGCGACAAGGGGACTGGCCGCTCGTGACGATTGACATCACGTCGGGCGCCACGCACGCGCTCGCGGAGTGCTATCGACACTGCCTTACGACCGAGGGCGGCGCGACCCGGCTCAACATGTTGTTCGACGCCGAGAACGCGGAGTTCGCGATTCGCAGCGGTTTGCCTACGGAAGGCAGGATCGCGTTTGAAGCCAAGTCCTGCAAGACGCTCCTCGTGCGCATCCCTGCTTGGGTGAAACGATCTTCCGTCAAACTCTTCATTCAAGGAAAGGCCCAGCCCGTTGTGATGGAGGGCGCGTATGTTCGTATCGCCAGTCTCTTGCCGGGTCAGAGGGGTGAGCTGACGTTTGCATTGCCGTGCAAGATCGAACGAGAGACCGTTGACGGCACCGAGTACACGACGACGTGGATAGGCAATCAGATCGTCGCGATATTTCCTCGCGGTGCGGTAAGCCCGTTGCCGTTCTGAAAGAGGAGCGACAGAGGTTCTAGGCGTCAAGGCACAGGAATAACTTCCAGCGCCTGCAAGAT
>JBHEKO010000377.1:0-5671 GCA_041859475.1 Candidatus Hydrogenedentales bacterium | reverse complement strand
CCCAGATTGGCGCGCTTCTTCTCCGTCTCGACCATGCGTTGATAGAGTTGCACATTGTCGATCGCGAAAGCGGCCTGCGCCGCCACCGAGGCGAACAACTCCAGATCCTCTTCGTTGAAGGTGTGGGTGGCGCTGCGCGTATCGACGTAGATCGACCCCAGCACGCGATCCTCGATGCGAAGCGGAACGCACATGGCGCTTCGGATCTGCTGGCGAATGATGCTCTCGCTGCCGCTGTATTGATTGTCGCTGTCGGTCATGAGTACGGGTTCGCCTGCAAGCGCCGCGCGGCCTGCGATGCTCATGCTCGGCGATCCGGCCCGCATGTCTTGCCCCATCTCTCGGGCGACGCTGACCCGGAGGCCGCCAGTCGTTTCGTCGCGGACCATCAAGAATCCCCGGTCCGCCCCGGTGACTTCCATGGCTGTATCCAAGACGGCGGACAATCGCTTCGAGATGTCGAAGTCCGACGCCAGTAACTTGCTTGCCTGATACAACGCGGCGAGCCGCCGGAACGCGCGGCTCATGGCAAGCACGTCTTGCTTGGAGGCATCCGGCGCAGCGGCCTGGGACTGAAGAGGTTGGTTTGTGGCTTGCTTCCCCATCATCGTCAGCGTGTTGCTAACGCGGTCCATCTCATCGCGAATCTTGGCCAGATCCTTGGCCAGAGCGGAAGGCGCATCGGCAGTCACCGGCTCTACTGAGGAGGCGCGAGCGGGATCGTCTGCCATGAAAACGAGCCGGCAGTTTCCGCCCAGGCGAATTTCGTCGCGGTCGCTGAGCATGCGCTCGACGACACGCTGGTTATTAACGTAGGTGCCGTTGAGGCTATTGAGGTCGATCAGTACGGCTTGGTCGCCACGGCGCAGGATCTTTGCGTGGTGTCGCGAGACGCCTTCGATCGCCAACGAAACCGTGTTGTCCTCGGCGCGCCCCAGGTGGGTCGTGGCGGCGGTGATGGGCACGGAATACGGTTGCGCTCCGGTCTGCTGGGGGTCGACTAATAGCCTCGGCATGGCAGAGTCTCCACATCGGGTCACGCGTGATGATACCGTTGCGCCGAAAAGGGGTTCAATGGCGTTCTTTGCAGGCAATAAGAAAGCGCGGCGAGCGTGGAGGCGCTCGCCGCGCTTGAATCGAACGAGATTCGAGGATTAGGCGTGGCCTTTGATCTCGACCTTTGCGCCGGCCGCTTCGACCTTCGCCTTGACGTCTTTCGCTTCGTCCTCGGAAACATCTTCCTTGATGGGCTTCGGAGCGCCATCGACGAGATCCTTGGCTTCCTTGAGGCCAAGACCGGTGATCGCGCGGACTTCTTTGATGACCGCGATCTTGTTGCCGCCGATTTCCGCGAGGATGGCGTCGAACGAGGTGGGGCCTTCATCGACTGCTGCTTCGGCAGCCGCCATCGGCATCATGCCGCCCATCATCATGGGGGCCGCGGCCGTCACGCCGAACTTCTCTTCGAGGGCCTTGATCAGCTCGCTCAATTCCAATACCGACAACTCGGCAATCTTTTCGATGGTCTCTTCATTCTTCGTGGCCATGGATCGAAACTCCTAAACGGTTCGGGCACGGAGCCCGTGTTTTCACGCATTTGATGCGATGCGCGCCCCAACGGCGCCCACCGCCGGCGGCTCGCTACGCGGCAGCGCCTTCCTTCTGTCTCTTGACCTGATCGAGTACGTTGACCAGGTTACGCGGCAGCGCGCTGAGCGCGCCGACGAAGTTGCGCAACGGCGCGGCAATCGTTCCCACGACCTGTCCGAGAAGGACGTCGCGCGAAGGAAGACTTGCCAGGGCTTCAAGTTGCGTCGCATTGAGGACTTTCCCGTCCAGGATGCCTCCAACCATGGAGACGAGCGGCACGTCCTTGCCGAACTCCTTGAGCACCTTTGGAGGCGCTGCGGGATCGTTGGAGAAGGTCCATGCCGTCGGACCATCCATGAACTTGGCTGCGGCCGACAGATTCAACTCGTCGAGAACGCGCGCGGCGAGCGTGTTCTTGTAGACCTTCATCTGCACGTTCGAGTCGCGCAATTTCTTGCGGAGCGTCGACACTTGGCCGGCCTTGATGCCGATATACTTCGTCAGCACCACGACCTGGTTTGCCTCGATACGCGCCTTGAGTTCGGCTACTGCATCAATTTTTTCCTGCTTTGGCACTTACACTCACCTCCCTTCCAAAGCGTACTAACTAAAAAACAAAACCCGCACGGCCAAAAGACAGTGCGGGATAGGAATCTCCATAATGGATTCGTACCGCGGTCTCGGCAGGCATGTTTAAGGCCCAAGGGCCGCCGGCTGTCTTCAACCAACGATGACACGGTTTCCCGTGCGGCTTGGATATCGTAGCAAATGGAGGGATGTGCGGTCAAATTTGGTGGTGGCCGCAGTGGGGGAGCTGCGAAAGCGGAGTTTCGCGGGCGCAGCGGTCTTTGCGCCTTCACGCTTCCCCGAACGTTTGCGCGCTTTTTCGAGCTATGCTATGCTTCTCGGGTTAGCGTATCGCCGATTTTTCAAGGAGCCAGGCTGCCGAGTGTGGCTTGGGTGTTTGCATTCCGATGGGCGGGCAAGGTAGCCCAAAAAGAGCAAAACAGGGGTCGAATCTACGATGACAAGGTTGCGAGCGACTGTGTCTGTTGGTTTGTTGGCATTCGGGCTCGTGTTTGCGGGCGAAGCGCAACGGGCGACTACCGTGGATCAGGTAGTGGCGACCGTCGACAAGGAAGCGATTCTACTGAGCGATATCATGGCGGAGATCGGTCCGCAATTGAACGAAGTCCGCCGTAGCGCAACGAGCGACGAGGAGTTCGATGCCGCGCTCCAGAAGCAAATCAAGGCGACGATCGAACAGGCCGTCGAGAACAAGGTTCTGTTGCGCGAAGCTCAGAATATCGGCCTGAAAGTCGAAGACGCTGTCGTCGAAAAGCGGCTCGACGAGTACAAGAAGCTCTATCCTACGAACGAAGAATTCATGAAGGAATTGCAGGCGACCGGGGAGACGCTTAGCGATTTGCGGACCCGGCTTCGCAAGCAGATGCTGGCGCGCACGATGGCGATGCGCAAGATGAAAGAGTTCGACGGGGCCGTCACGGTCGAGGAGACGGAGGTCGCGCAGTACTATCAGGACCACATGGACGAATTCAAACACCCCGAGCGGGTGCGGGCTTATCAGGTTTTCTTGCCGTCCGGAGCCGAGCCGGAGGCTCGCGCCAAGGTCAAGGCGCATCTGGAAGAACTTCGGAGCGAGATCGATGCCGGGTCCGACTTTGAAGAACTCGCAAGGCAGTACTCGAAAGCGCCGGGCGCGGAGGACGGCGGGATAATCGGCTGGGTTGAACGGGGCGACTTGGTGCATCAATTGGAAGATGCGGTATTTGCCCTGAAACCGGGCCAATTGGGCGACGTTGTCGAGACGGACGGTGGGTTTCACTTGCTGATGATCGACAAGCGCGAAGAAGCGGGCACTGCGCCCTTGGCGGAAGTCCGGAAGGACATCGAACCCAAGTTGAGAGCCGAGGCGGCGAACGTGCATTACAAGAAATGGATTGAGGATCTGAAACGCCGGAGCAGCGTCCAGGTGTTTATTTGATCCTCATGTGACGCGCGTATGCTGGGTCGTGCCCTCAAGATGGCTTTCTGGGTGATGTATGACCATGCCGGGAAGCTGATGGTCGCGAATCTCTTGTGGGCATTGGCCATCTTGATTCCGGGCGGCGTCGCGACAAGTTGCATGCTTTCGGGGAATTTGCCTGTTCAAGTGTTTGTGGGGGCGCCCCTTGCGCTGTTCGTCGCCGTGGTCATCTTTCCGGTGATGTCGGCCGGTATTGCCCATATGGCCAAGCAGCTCATCGAGCATAAGGATGGGGCGCTGGGCGATATGTTCGAGGGCGTTCGGCTGTATTGGCGGCGCGCCATCGGTGTCGGGGGTATTCTCGCATTTGTGTTGATGTGTCTGACGACGAGCGTGTGGTTCTACGCAGCCAAGTTGAATGATGTGGCTCCGATTGCAGGCTATGCGCTCAGTGCGATTGCTTTATGGGCGACCGTTCTTGCCGTGCTTGCAAGTCTGTACGCATATCCCGCGCTGGTACAGAAACGGGAAGGGGTCGTGGCAACCCTCAAGTTGTCGTTGCTGCTCGTGCTTGCCAACCCCTTTCTTTCCATAGGGTTAGCGATGCAGGTGGGGGCGCTTGGGGTGATCGCGTTGCTATTGCCGCCAGCCCTGTTGTTTCTGTATGGGGCGGTTGTAATGGTCGTGATGTCGTCCGCTTACGAACTTTTGGCTCGAAAGTACGCAACGCTGGATAGCAGCGACGGCTCTTCGAAAGCGGCGCATCCGGCAGTGGATGACGCAGAGGACGATTACCTCAATCGAGGATTCAGAGATGCGCTATTCCCTTGGAAGGGATAGAAATAAAGTGAGCCAAGAACCGGAAGCGAGCCGCAGTTGGGCGACCCTTGCCGGACATCAATGGAAGGAGAATGACTACCGATGACTAGGATAACCGGAATCGTTGGGCGCGAGATCCTGGATTCGCGCGGCAATCCCACAGTGGAAGTCGATGTGTATCTGTCGAGTGGCGTGATGGGCCGCGCGGCAGTTCCGTCTGGGGCGTCGACGGGCGAGAACGAGGCCATTGAGCTTCGCGACAAGAACGCCAAGCGCTACTTGGGCAAGGGCGTGTTGAAGGCCGTTGGCAACGTCAACGAGACCATTTCCCAGGAGCTGATGGGCATGGACGCGTTGAACCAGCGAGAGATCGACAAGACGCTCTGCGCGCTGGACGGCACGCCGAGCAAGGGCAAGCTGGGCGCGAATGCCATTCTCGGCGTATCGCTTGCGGTTGCCAAGGCGGCTGCGGTTGCGTTGGAAGTTCCGCTGTACCGCTATGTCGGCGGCGCGAATGCGCATGTCCTGCCGGTTCCGATGATGAACATCCTGAATGGCGGCGCGCATGCCGACAACAACGTCGACATCCAGGAATTCATGGTCATGCCGGTCGGCGCAAAGTCGTTCAAAGAAGCCCTGCGGATGGGCACGGAAGTGTTCCACGCGCTGAAGGCTGTTTTGAAGGGCCAGGGGCTTAACACGTCCGTGGGCGACGAAGGCGGGTTCGCGCCGAACCTGAAGTCGAACACGGAAGCCATCGAAGTCATCCTGAAGGCGATCAAGAACGCCGGGTACAAGGCGGGCAAGGATATTTTCCTGGCATTGGACTGCGCGGCAAGCGAGTTCTACAAGGGCAAGAAGTATGTCCTGAGCGCGGAAAAGAAGCCGGAACGCACATCGGAAGAGATGGCCGATTTTCTGGCCGGTCTTGCTGCGGCGTACCCCATCATCTCCATAGAAGATGGTATGTCGGAAGGCGACTGGGCTGGCTGGAAGTCCCTGACAAACAAGATAGGGTCGAAGACGCAGTTGGTTGGAGACGATTTGTTCGTGACGAATACGGAGTATCTTGCGCGCGGTATCCGCGAAGGGATTGCCAATTCGATCCTTGTTAAGGTCAATCAGATTGGCACCTTGACGGAGACGCTCGAAGCGGTCGAGATGGCGCAGCGGGCCGGGTACACGGCGGTGATCTCGCATCGCAGCGGCGAGACCGAAGATTCGACGATTGCGGACTTGGTGGTGGCGACGAACGCCGGCCAGATCAAGACCGGT
>JBHEKO010000328.1:0-4463 GCA_041859475.1 Candidatus Hydrogenedentales bacterium | reverse complement strand
GGAGATAGCCACCTGCGAGGATCTGGCGAACGGCGAAGAAGTAATGAAGAGGACGTTTCGGCGAAACGTCCCTACCCTTCACAGATTGTGGACTTCACCACGTTGACGAGATGAATCACATGCTCAAACGGGGTTTCGCTCAATAGTCCGTGGTCCAGGTTGAAGATGTGCCCTTGGTGTTCACCTGCAATCACGCAGGCTTGGGCCGCTTCGGTGATAGCATCAAGCGGACCTTTGGCGACAAGTTGGTTGCTGACATTCCCTTGAAGCGGACGCGAAGCGCCCAAGGCGGCACGCGCTTCGGCGATGCTAATGCCGCTGGGCAAGCTGATGATATCCGCGCCCGAGGCGTCCAAGGCGCCCAGGTCCTTCCAGTCGCGCGCAAACACGATGGCCGGCGCGGCGCCCCGCAGCGCGGCAAAAATGCGCTGTTGATAGGGCAGCGCGAATTCTTCGTACTGAGTCAACGTGAGCAGATAGGCCCCCGACTCGAAGAGTTGCACGGCGGCCGCGCCTGCTTCGATTTGCATACGAAGGTAGTCGATGGTCATTTCGGTGAGCTTGTCGAGAAGCATGTGCATCTGCGCCGGGTTGTTGCGCATGAACGTATGCGTATTTTCGGCTTTCGCGCCAAAGCTCTTACCTTCGATGAGAAACGCGGCCAGCGTGAATGGCGCGCCCGCGAAACCCAGCACGGGCATTTCGCCTTGCAGGGCATCGTGAATCAAACGGAACGTCTCCGGGATGAAGGGGAGTTCCCGAGCGACATCGTAGGTATGGAGGCTTTCCACGTCCGCTTCACTACGAATCGGCGCGTCGATGCACGGACCCGGAGCAAAAACGAATTCTCTCCCCATGGGGGCGAGCGGCGTCAGAATGTCCTGAAAGTAGATGATGGCATCGACGCCGATTCGTTTCGGCAAGAGCGAAACCCTGGCCGCCAATTCGGCATTGCGGAACATCTGCCCAAGCGTCAACCCGCATTCGCGTTTGAGGCGGTTGTACTCCGGATCGCTTCGGCCCGCCTGTCGCATCATCCAGATCGGCGTTCTGGACGTTCTCTCCCCCCTTGCGGCGCGCATGAATAGGTCGTTTGTGTATTCGCGGGTCATTTGCTGCCGTACTCGATGGTATGCGTCTTCGCGTCCAGGTCGATGGTGACGGTTGTGCCGTCAGCGAATGTGGTTCGCTGCTTTCGATAGGCGCCGTCCAGAAATTCGTGATTGGTCATTTCCTGCGTGGCGCAGCGCGCGTTCAGATCGCAGGCTTCCTTCATCTGCGCAATTTGCGTGTCGCTTGGCTCAAGTCCGAGATAGGGAAGCCCCGTGTTCAGCAGGCAGTGCAGGCGGCCCGCATCGCCGTTGGGAATGCCCCATCCCCCATCTTCGCCCATATCCCACGGCAATAGGATGGCGTCGTGATACACCAGGTTCCAAAGGGGAATCGGAATCCCGCGGGGCCCGCCGCCTCCAAGGCCGGGGAAAGTCGGGTAGGGACCGTGGTGAACGAGGTCGAGATTGGTCACCAGATAGTCGCTAGGCTCTTCGGAGCTTACAACATACCCGCGCGCACGAAGCAAGTCGAAACACATGCGCCGGTAACGCGCGCAGTCCGTGCGTGTGACGGGATGCGCCTTCTCCGAACTCTCTTCGAGCGGGACCACGGAAAAGACGTCCAGGTATGCGCCTTTCACCTTGATACCGTGCTCGGCAAACTGGTCATGGTTGTGCCGGACATATTCGGGCGCAAATCGTGGGCTAAGGATAGCCTGGGGTCCGCCGGGCCACGTTGAGGTCTCCTCGCGCGACCCGTCGAATCGATACGCGGCCAGACGGTCGTCGAACGAGGCCGCATTGAAGTAGAAATCCCGGTACTGATCGTGAACCGCGAAGAGGTAGCCAATCGATTCGCAGGTATCCGCGAATCGTTTGAGGCCTTCCCAGCCCCCCTGCAATGCACCAACCGGCGTCGTGTCCGGGTGCCCGCTGTCATACCCGTAGCAGCCCCACCCGTCGAGGTGAACATAGGCGTCGGGCACGCCTTTGTCGTGCAGCGTTTGAAGGCTTTGGGCCAGCGCATCGAACGACTTGTACTGGTGATTCTGTTCAAAGACTTCTTTATTGAAGAGGGAGGCCTTCGGCACGAAGTGGTACAACGAGCCAATGTGGACCACGGGCCGTCCGATGACCTCATTCACGCCGGGCGTGCGCAGGCGTTTCTCCTCCAACGATACGAAATTCCCCGTTTCCTTGGCATATCGGCGGTAGCGTTTTGCCATGGTCACATAGGTGGCGGCATCGTCGAAGACGTAGCGCACGGTTCGCAGATACCGGACTTTGCCGAGGCTTGCGTACCACTGAGGCTGTATCGCCGTAGGACCGCCCGCAGGATGATCGTAGAACGCGCCCGCGTCGTCGCTTGTCTCCAAAATCGTCTGAACGCCATGGCCCTCTCGGATCTGGCCCCACCATGGCATGTAGAAGGAGCGCGAGTTGACGAGATCGCCCTGGTGGATCTCCTGATTCCAGTCGCCGGGCAATAGCATGCCCTGCATGTGAGGGATGATGGCGAGGTCGTTGGGCGTGCTGCCGGTCTCGATGGCCTTCGGCCACTTGATTGAGCCGACGTCGACTCCGTCCTCCACGGCTGCCAATTCGAAGACTATTTCATTGCCGATAACATTAAATGTCAGCCGTAGTTCCAGTCCCGGCGCGTCGGGGAATTCGGCAAGCGTTAGCAACATGCCCAGGCTATAGCCCGTTCGGAACTCGGTCATGACTTTTGACGCCGCGGAGTTCATGCTGAGCGTTGTTCCGTTGATTTGCAGATCTTTCATGTCGCACGGCAAGAACCGCCATGTCGTAGCCGGCGTCTTGACAGACATCCCGAGGTCGGCCCGCGAAACACTTAAGGCCAGTGCGGCGTTATCCAGGGTCCACGATTCGGGTGTTTCCGCGTAGCTGCCCGGCGCTTTCGACGGTTTATCTGAAGAATTCTGCCAGAGCCACATGAGGGCTTCGTCGAACTTCATGTAGAGTTGGTTGAACTCGTCGACGCTTGCAGCCCCCTTTTCGAGCATGGCGTTTAGCTCGGCAAGCTTCGCGTCTTTCTGAGGCTGGAGTTCGGCAGGAACGGCAATCACGTTCAAGGTCGCCGAGTATTGCTTGATCGTATCCACGCGGGCCGTGAAGTCTGTATCCGCACCCAAGAGCACGGCGACAACGAGTAACCACGACATAAGTGAACTTCCCCTATCGTTGAAGGCGCCGCAACCGGCTCACCCGTGAATGGTTGTGAATTGCATCGTAAAGCCAAGCCGCCTCTGGGTCAACACGTTTGTTGCGTGTGCGCTCATCACGAGTGCGGCGAGTGCGCGAAGAGGCGCTTTCGGCGAAAGCGCCCTACCTTAAGCGCCCTACCTTAAGCGCCCTACCGCCGACGCCCCACTTGAGAAGCTCCCCTGCACATTCGCGAGCCGATCGAGGCACAGCCGGCGCTCAATCGCGCGGGCGGCGCGTAAGGAAAGCGAGCACAATTCCCGCGGCGGCGACACCGCCCCAAATACGGGGATCTCCGAGGTAGCCGGTCGATTGAATAATCCCGGTGTACACGCCGACAACTCCCAATACGCCAACGATTGTCAGTATGATTCCGGCCTGCGTCATATATCGCTCCCCTATTCTCTATCCGCGCTATTCACTCAGGAGTTCTCGTAGGTTCAACTGCCAATATCCGGAGTCGGGCGCATTCCGCCAATGCCCGGCATCATCGCAGGACTCGAAAGCCACCCAAAAATCCAAATCGGTAGCTCCGTACACCACGCTCATTACGTTCCAATCGTTGACCGCCAACTTCTCGACGTTGTGCGCGACAGTCGCGGCGATATTCAACGCCTCTTGCGGGCCAATTTTGCAGGGGGCGCTTGCGTCTATCACTTTCGTGTTGCGAACCGGAAACGTGTATTCGGAGCCGGTCTCATAGGCGCGAATCATGTGGTGCATCGGTATGTGGCAATCGACGTAGGAAGCGCCTTTGCGGGGATCGCCATCGTTATTGGGGTCGCCTGGGCCGTTGTCGGCAGCCTGCTGGGCGCGAGGCCGCTCCCCAAACGCGGTATCCGCGCGCAGGATAGCTTCCTTAAGCGGAAGGCCGTAACGAACCTCTTCCCCGGATGGTCCCATCCATCGCGCCGCGTGTTCTTTGGGATCATCGTCGAAGAAGACATCGCAACATTCGTGGTTGGTCTCGAAAGCCGCGGCGCGCGGTTGGAAATCGCGCGTTCCGTAGTGCTCAGGATCTCCAAAGCCCACAAGATAGTTGTAGCCAATGGTGTGGCGCGCACCAGTGACGATCCTCACGGCATCGTCGAGATTGGTGGAATCCTCAAGCACCTGTCTAGCCATCACGGTCCAGGGGATGCCATCCAGTTCCTCGCGAACGCTGAAGGCCCCCACTTCGGAAAG
>JBHEKO010000299.1:0-3661 GCA_041859475.1 Candidatus Hydrogenedentales bacterium | reverse complement strand
GGCCGGGCATCGACGCTCAACCGAAGCGACGGCCTGACGAAGTTGCTCACCGACCCCGAATCCGGCCAAGTCCTCGGCGTCGGCATTGTCGGACCCGGCGCGGGCGAACTCATCTCGCAAGGCGTGCTCGCCATCGAAATGGGTGCAACTGCTTCCGACGTGGGTCTTTCGATTCACCCACACCCGACGCTGAGCGAAACTATCATGGAAACAGCCGACCTCATCTTCGGCCACGGCACCCACGTGTACAAGCCCAAGAAGGCCTAACCGAACTCCGCCAGCCGACAGCACGTCACTATATTGCCTCGCGGGAAGGGACGTTGCCTGATTGTGATTGAAGCCCCGACAGGTGCAATCTCAGACGCGCAATGCTATCGTCTGGGCGCAATAATGGAGTTCTGTTTGCAGCCATCAATCCGTAGGCGGTGCGTGCAGGAATGGGGGTATGGCGCACAGCGCCGGGACAAGACCATGGAAAATGCCGATGCGCACTCCGACATTGTGCGAGAGGATCAAGTGCTAGAGGAACGCAATTGGGGCGAATTCGGCGTATTCATTCATCCCCAAGCCGTCGTGGATACGGCCGACGTGGGGAAGGGTACGCGGATTTGGGCCAACGCGCATCTGCTGGCCGGCTGCAAGATTGGCGCGGACTGCAATATCTGCGAGAACACGTTCCTGGAAAGCCAAGTAACCTTGGGCGACCGTGTGACGGTGAAATGTGGAGTCTATCTGTGGAACGGCGTCACCTGCGAAGACGATGTCTTTCTCGGACCCAATGCCACGTTCACCAATGACATCTATCCCCGAAGCAAGCGTTACCTTGAAAAGCCCGTGGAGACGTTTGTGCGAAAAGGCGCAAGCATCGGCGCGAATGCAACCATACTCGCGGGCATTACGATCGGCTGTTACGCTATGATCGGCGTGGGCAGCGTCGTTGTTGCCGACGTTCCGGACTACGGGCTCGTATTCGGCAATCCTGCAAGACTGCGGGGATTCGTCGCTGCTTCGGGCCGCCCCCTCACGATAGAAGGCAACGAAGGCGTTTGCCCGGAAACCGGCGCGCGATATCTCATCGACGGCTCGATATGCAAGCCACTTGATGCATGACCGGATCGCAGATGGCGGGTGATGATGACAACTAGCGAACGGATTGGAGTCCTTCCCACGGTCGACGCCTCCGGCGTACTCGTGTCCATCATCGTCCCGGTTTATTTTAACGCCGATACCCTCGAAGCCCTGTATGAGCGCATCGTCGCCGCCTTCGCCGCAACGCTCGAAGATTGCCAACTCGAGATTGTCTTCGTAGACGACGGCTCAGGGGACAACTCATATGCCGTGCTCACTTCTCTTGCGGAGCGCGACCGTCTCCGCGTACGCGCGATCAGGCTATCGAGAAACTTCGGGTCTCATGCCGCTATCCTTGCGGGCATGCATGCCTGCCGGGGTCGCTACGCGGCGGTCATCGGCGCCGACCTTCAGGAAGATCCGGTGATTGTCCGCGACATGCTGGAACAAGCGCGCGCATCCCGCGTGGAAGTCGTATTGGCCTGCCGCAAGAGACGGGAAGAATCCAAGGCGAAAGTCGGCTTCGCGAATTTCTACTACTGGGTCATGCGCACTCTGAGCGACGCCAAGTTCCCGCCAGGCGGCTTCGATTGTTACCTCGTCGGACGGACCGTCATCGACGCGCTGGTCAGCATGAACGAGAGCCATACGTCCTTGGCCGCGCAAATACTCTGGACCGGGTTCCCCGCCGCATACATTCATTACACGAAGGAGGAGCGCAAGGCAGGTCAATCGCGCTGGACCATCGCAAAGAAGGTCCGCCTCTTCACGGACTCCTTGATCTCGTTCTCGCGACTGCCGATCAAGATGGTTGAATTTCTGGGATTCACATCCGCGTTCATCGGCCTCCTCTACGCGGCGCTCATCATCTTCATGGCCCTCTTCGGCGAGCTCCCCCCCGAGACCCGCGGCTGGGCCTCGACAATGGTCGTTCTCCTAGTCGTGTCGGGGATCATTCTCGTATCGATTGGGGTCATGGGCGAATACCTCTGGCGTATTCTCGATACTGCCCGACAACGCCCCGTGTTTCTCGTAGCCGATTCCCTGAACTTCGACCGCAACGTTGTGCCTGCACGCAGCTAGACCGTGGCAGGGATTCGAGGAGACAACCCCTTGTCCAATGCGCCTCCGAGTTTCGCATCTATCGCGAATCGGTATGGCTCGCCGTTTCTGTCCTTTGCTTGCGTGGTTGTGACCCTCGGGTCCATGGGCGCCGTCGCGCACGTGGGAGTCCGGCTGGCACAGGGAGATGCCGTAAGCATTCGCGGCGACGAGCAGTATTTTGTTTCGGGCGTCCTGAGAGTGCTCTCGGGCGAGCCGCTGTATACAAATCCGTCGGACTTCCCTTATTGCCTGACGGGATACACTCCCGCGGCTTATTACGTGGCCGCAGGGGCAGCGCAAATCGCGGGCGCCGATCCCGGAGATCTTCCAGATGTGATGCGCGCTTCGCGGACGGCTTCTTTTGTATTGAGTCTCGTTCAGGCGGCCGTCCTCTTTGCGCTGCTGTGGCGGGGCCTTCGCGTCCGGTTGCCGATAGCGCTGTTATGCTGCGCCTTCGTTTACACGATTCGAGTCCCTTGGGGGTTTGTCGTCAGACCCGATCCGCTCTATTCCACGCTCTTTCTTGTCAGCATCAGCCTCACGCTCCTGGGGTGCGCCCACGGGGGCGCGCGGGGGAAGTCGCTCACCCTGCCCGTCACGGCGGGCATCGTTGCCGGTCTTGTGTTTCTTACCAAGCAAACCGGTCTCCAACTCCCCATCATCGTCTTGTCGTTCTATTTGCTCTCGCGGGATTGGCGGCGGATGGCCTGCTACGCCCTGGGCTGGCTCTTCTCCGTAACAGCGGCCGCAATCCTGTTGAATCAGGTGTCCGGTCCGGATTGGATGTCGGGGGCGTTTCTGTTGGCCCACGGGGACGTGCGTTCGCTTCGGGATATCAGGAACCTGTTGAGCTTTATGCTGATTCGGGATGGGGGCGTGGTGTTGATAGGGGCTGCCGTCCCCGCATGGTATTCGTGGCTGATCTCGGGCGAGTCCACCCGCTACCGCATGCTGGCGTGGATGGCAATCACATGCATGGCCTTTTCGGGTTTCACTATCCTGAGTTCCGGGTCCGCCGAGCATTATTTTCACGATGCCCTGATGCTCACCGCCCTTTGCGTGGCGACGTACTGGGGGGGCTCGGAGCGGGCCGGAGAAGCCGGGGCCAGGTTCAGCTTGAAATTCGATTGCATAGCCGTGACGTATTGCGCCGTGTTTCTGCCGTACTTCATATCGTCTTGGGCGCTGGTCTATTTGAAGTACGACAATCGCATCGAGAGCCGGCTGGATGCGCGAGCCGCAATCGGCCGCCATCTGGAGGAGCATCCCGAGGGCTACTTCCTGACACCGGACAACACGCTGGCCAACTTCTTTCCGGGCCGGGCTGTCGTTCCGCAGATGTACTATGCGTCGGTCTTCCATCGGGGCGGCGCTATCGACTTTGCCGCGCTGCAAGAAGCGCTCGACACAGGGCGGGTGCGGTGGTGCATGGTGGGCGCCGAGCAGGAGCTTGAGCGTCAGCTCGCCAATTTGGAGTTGACTGCTCCCA
>JBHEKO010000284.1:0-15788 GCA_041859475.1 Candidatus Hydrogenedentales bacterium | reverse complement strand
GGACGGCGGCGGCGGATGGCGTCCTCGATGATCTCGCCGACGATGCGCGGCGAGTACGACGGCAACGGCGTGTCGTCGATATCGTCGCCTGCGTCTTCTTTGTCGATGTCTTCCCGGAGGTCCTGCTCGGTTTCCGCTTTGTGCGACTCGACCCATTGCGTCGCCCACGCTTCCGGGGAGCCGTCGTCGAGCGAAGCGTCGTCTTTGCCGATGCGCAGGCCGAGGGTTTGCAGCGCCCGCTTCAGTGCGGGCATCGCCCCTTTGGCAACGACGAGTGTGAACAGGCCGATGCGGCCCTCGATGACCTTCATGGAATCGGTCATGTCGAGCACGGCCTCGCAGGCGTCGGCGTTGTCGAAGCGAAGCAGCGTGGCCGTGTGGGTCGCCAAAGGCTCCGCCTCGCCGCACCAAGCGCGAAGCGCGGTTCGATACCGTGCGGCCAAGGCCCCTTCGACAAGGGCTTCAAGTTGCGCCGCGAAGAGTCCCCAGTCCACGCCTTTTCGCAAAGCCGTCCGCGAGAGTTCGAGAACGAGGTCGCCGCTGTCGCTTTCGCTGACGGTCCCCAGTTCGACGAGACGGCTCTTCAGCAGGAGCGATGTCCTCGACCACGGCGCGCGCAGACGAAGCCCCGGTTCCTGGAAGAGGCAGGGCGCGATGGGTTTCGTGTAGTCGATGCGAACCAGGCCTTTGACGGACGGTTTGGATGGGATAGCCGTACCGCTTGGGAGCAGCAAGAAGCGCTCGCCGACGACCTGCGCGTGCGGATATTTGCGGGCCCATTCCGCTAGCGAGGCTGCGTCGGGGCATTCAAGTACTTGGCAGTTCGGGCGAATCACGATCGTCTCGGCCTTTTGCGCCCACGTCTCGATCTGTTTGCGCACGTTGCTGGGGATACCCCGCTGCGTGTGCGCTTCCAAGATTCCGATGAAAGTCTCGCCGGCGATGCCCGAGCGCAAGCCCCGGTACAAGCTCTCCTGCGTCAACTTGTACGTTCCGACCTGTCCCACGTGGATGCGTTCGCAAAAAGCGTCGAGCTTTCTGCGCAAGTCGGCGGAGCACCGGTCCATATACGCGATGATCGCAAAGTCGGGTTGAATCGTGAGCGCATCCGAAGCGGACTCGCTGGACTCCGCGGGCGCTTCGCCGACGCCCAGTGCAAAGCGTCCCAACGGGGTGACGCGGAAGACCTGTCCCTCGTTGGCGAGTTCGACGACGCCGAGACGGGTGAATAGGCTTTGAATAAGCCACGTGAAAAGGCGGCGTTCGTGCGTCTGCCATGCCCGCTCTTTCCACGCCGCCGAGGGTTCGGAGACATTCGACGCAATTGCCCTCCAGCGCTCACCCAGGAACAGGACGTTGGAATCGGCGTGCATGAGGATGTCGACGAATCCTTCCACGGTGTGCCAGGCCCCTTCGGGCTGCTCGCGCAGGATGGCGGCGGTCAAGGACTTGTGGTACGTGCGGCGCAACGACCCTGAAGGCAAGTGTTCCGCCAGCACCGGATAGATCTGTGGAAAGAACAGCCGCAGGTCGGGGAGTTCCTCCGACTTGAGGAAGGCCACGAAGAGGTCTTTGCTGCGCACTGCCTCGGGGGCCTCGGCCCATATGGATGCCTTGGGCGTCACCGCGAGCCGCCCGTCGCGGGTCTCGATGCACCCCAGTTGGAGGCCCATCATCAAGGCCAACGACAGCGCTTCCGTGGATACGCCCGCTTCCTGGGCCAATTCCCGCGCGCGGATAGTGTCGCTCTTGTGAAGCTCGCCCGTCGCCGTGAGGCGCGGGCCAAGGATTTCCACGACACGGAGGGTCTCAAGGAACGCGCCGGTCGCGCTGTCCGCGCCAGCCTTGCCGTTGGTCTTTTCAGGTGGCTGGGCGACCGGAATCACATACCCCAACGGCGTGGCGGGGGGCAGCTTTGCCCGGACAAGCTCGGCGACGTGCAGCGTCAAGTCGATCCCGTTTCCGTGGTAGTCGCGGCCAATTTGGTTCAGGGAGAAGGCGCCCGAGCGGTCCAGGGGCATAATCAACGCAAGGCCTCTGGATACAACGTCTTGCAGCGTAGCAAGCATGCGTCCGTCGTTGCCAAGCAGGCCCGGCACGCTCAGGACATCCGATACGAGACAACCGGGGTGTGCGCTGAGCAGATGCAGCAGGCGAACCGTGGGAGGGGTCAACGCGAGCAGGGCGCTGTCGATATGGAGCGGATCGGTGAGAATCCGCTCGATGGCCCGAATCCGGCTGGCCTTGTTCGAGGCCGCCAATTGCCACCGCTCGCACACGACGCCGAGCGTGTCGTTGGTGTAGCCCTGGAGGCATTCCTTCACGCTGAAGGTGGATTGGCTGCGTCCGTTGGCGATTACCGCGCTCATGGGATCACTCGCGTACTCGCGGCAGGTGTCCGAGAGCTTGAAGCCTGCGGACAACTTCGCCCACCGCTTGGGGTTGCACGGCAATGCACCGATTCGAAAGCCGCTCCCCAAGGTGCTTTTCGATCTGGGGGTCGTTCTCCATTTCGGTGAGCAGCATAGAGTCCGTGACTTCGATGATCGCCAAACCTGCGTGCAGTTTTTGTCCGGTCATTGCATCCATCCTAATTGGACAACAAAACGACCAACTACTATAGCAAAGATTGCGGGTCAGAGTGAAATCGCGAATCAAGCCCAAGGGGACCGAGGTTCGGGAAACAAGGGGGTCGGGGCATGCGAAGGCGTGAGGGTGCGATCAAAGGAAGGGCATGGATGGGCTGAATATGCCCAATCCGTCCGATCCGCCGGAGCCGTCGTGTCCCGGAGAATGGTTGAACTGAAGACATTTGGGCTTTCCCCCCTGAACCACCCCGTTGCCCCACTTTGGGGTCGAAAAAGGCCTTTGCGGCTTGCGAGAAAGGCGGTTTGCGCGGACGGGCGTTAGCTGCATATATATTCAGTGTTTGCAAGGACTTAGAGCGAACACCTCTAGATGTTGTGGTAGAGGGGCAAAGTGGAGCAAAACTCTACAAGATATAGTGCATGCCCGATCTTCGTAAGTCGTTGCCACACAAGGAGAAAGGTGGGGGAGAACCCCCATTTTTCTGTTGACAGAAGTGGGTCGCAGTGGTAGGATGGGGTAGTTTCGTGGGGCCTTGTGGTGAGAAATGGGCCGCGGTTGGAGGTTTTCAAGGTGTATTTCGGCGAATCAGTGGCAAAGCTCGATGAAAAGAGCCGGATCACTGTGCCTCGCCGGACACGCGACACGATGGAAGTTGAAGGGCATGCGATTTGGTACATGACGCGAGGGTACGACAAGTCGATCTTCCTTTTTCATCGGGATGCGTGGAACGAGATACGTACCCTTGCGAGTAAACACCCGTCAATGGACGGCAAGTCTCTCGATTTTCGCAGGTACTTTTTTAGCGGGGTCACCGAGGTGCGACCGGACCCGCAGGGAAGGATGGCGGTGCCGCAGCATCTTCGGGAGTATGCGGGAATCGACAAGGAAGCCGTGCTGATTGGTGTGGACGACCACCTGGAACTTTGGAATCGCGAGGCGTGGCGCGCATTCCAGGACACCATGGGAGAAGGGTTCAAAGAGATGGCCTCGGCGCTGTTCTCGCAACGGGAAGCAGCAGGGGCCGCAACGTAGGAAAGGTGGGCTTGGGAAGATGCAGATTGAGCGGAAGGACATGGGTGCAGTGACCGTTCTGCGGCTGGAAGGCGACCTTGACGAAAAGGGCGTGGACGCATTGCGGACGGAGATGTACAACACCATCAATGACGGGCGCAGCAAGATCGTCATGAACCTGTCGGGCGTGCGCTTCATCAGTTACATGGGCGTGGGCGTTCTGGTCGAACGGCTTCGCAAAGTGCGCGCGATGAACGGCGACGTCAAATTAGTGGCCTTGAACCTGTATGCCGAGCGTTTGTTCCGGATGGTGGGCGTGAGCTCGCTGTTCGACACCTACGAGACGGAATCGCAGGCGGTGGGCGTATATCAGGAGGCGGCCTAGCGGCCATGCCAGGTCATGTGCCGGTGCTGGAAGGCCCGGCCCTGGAGTGGTTGCGAGTGCGCGGCGACGGCGTGTACGTGGATTGTACGGCTGGCGCGGGCGGCCACTCGGAGAGCATCGCGCGGCGGTTGACGACGGGGAGGTTGATCTCCTTTGATCGGGATGCCGGCGCGGTGGAGCGGGTCCGGACACGGCTCGCGGGATTTGCGAATGCGGAAGTGGTTCACGCCAACTACGGTGAGTTGGCTGCGGTATTGAATAGGATGGGCGTCAATTCAGTCGATGGGGTATTGCTCGACGCCGGTCTTTCGAGCGTCCAACTGGACGATGTGGAACGTGGCTTTTCTTTTCAAGCGGATGGCCCACTGGACATGCGGATGGATACCAGCCAAGGGATCCCGGCGGCGGAATTTCTCGCCGGAGTGCGGGAGCCGGAACTGACGCGGATATTGCGCGAATACGGAGATGTAGCTCCGGCGCGCCGGATTGCGCAGGCGATTGTCCAACGTAGCCAGCGCGGGCGATTGGAGACGACCGGAGATTTGCGCGAGGCGGTTCGCGAGGCGTTGCCTTTCGTGACGGGCGACCCGGACGAGATTCGGACCGTATTTCAGTCGATCCGGATGGCAGTTAACGACGAACTGCGGTGGCTTAGGGTAGGAATTGAACAGGCGATTCGTGTGCTGGCGCCCGGCGGGCGGCTGGTAGCGATTGCGTTTCACTCCGGCGAAGACCGGGTGATCAAGAACGCTTTGCGGGATGCCTCGCGCCCGATGCGCGAGCTTCATCCCGATGGACGTGTGAAGACGACGATTCCCGCAATTATAAAGATATTGACACCGAAACCGCTGACGCCCGGTGAAGACGAAGTCCGGGTGAACCCGAGGTCGCACAGCGCGCGGCTGAGGGCGGCGGAACGGCTGACGTAGGAAGGAGCGGCGCCATGAGACGAAAGACAACCTCTTCCCGGCCCCGGGGCATCGTGCTGGGATCCGTCGCGTGGTTCGCGCTCTTGCTCATACCGTTTTCGGTCTTTGCCGCGGAGACGTGGTTCCAATTGCAGATTTTTCGAGGCGACTACGAGGTCGCGACGATGCAGCAGGAAGCGCGCGGGATTCAGCAGCGCGTGAGCATCCTCTCCGAGCGTTCGGACGAACTGGGTTCGATGGATCGCTTGTCGGCGAAGGCGCCCGACCTGGGTCTGGTTCAGCCGGAACCCGATCAAGTTGAAGTCGTGTGGGCCGCGCCGCAGGACGGGACGCAACCCGCCTACACCAACGAGCCTTATGCCGTGGCACGGCTCAATCCGCCGGCAGCGGAGCGGTCCGCCGACACGCCCCGGCGTCCCTGACCGGAGCGACAGCCATGGCGCGCCGACACGATTCGAACGAGCCTCCCAGGGAGGCTCCCGCCGATCTGCCACCGCGGGGCATTCACCGGCGCCGGGCGTGGTATGTCCTCTGCCTGTTCATGGCGGCGCTTGGTTTCGTCTCCCTGCATGTTGCCCGGCTGCATCTGCTGCCCGACTCCCGATTGATCGCGGAAGAGAAGGGGCACATCGGGGTGCGGAGCATCGAGATTCAGCGGGGGCGTATCTTCGACCGGGAAGGCCGCGTGCTGGCGCGCGACCGTCAGGCCCCCTCCTTGTGGGCGGACCCACGTGAAATCGACGACCCTTACCAGGCGGCGCAGCGATTGAGCGTGCTGCTGAATATGGATGAGAACGAGATATTCGACCGGCTGGTCCGCAAGACAAGCAGCGGTGACCTGATGCGCGACGTGCCGATCAAGCGGTATCTCACCGAGGAAGAGCTGCACGCCCTCGGCGACTTGGAGACGCGCGGCATCCCAGGCATGCGGGTCAAGCGGGAATCGGCCCGCTTCTATCCCGAGGAGAGCCTTGCGGCGCACGTCCTTGGCTACGTCAATCGAGAGCACAAGGGGTCGGAGGGCGTCGAGGCGATCTACGAAGAGGCATTGAAGAGCGTTCAAGGCATTCACCGTTCGCGCGTGGACCGGGACAGGAATCTGCTGGCCTCGCTGACGTTGGAGTATGTGGCTCCCACCGGTGGCGACGAAATCGTGCTGACGATCGAGAAGGGCATTCAAAGTACCCTGGAGCGGGAATTGCGCGCCGTCATGGAGCGATGCCAGGCGAGCCGCGCGATGGGCTTCATCATGGATCCCAAGACCGGGGCGGTTCTCGCGATGGCGTGCTTGCCCTCGTTCGACCCGAACGCGTACTGGGAATACTCGCCCGAAGTTCGGAAGAACCGGGCGATCACGGATGTGTTCGAACCGGGGTCGGCGTTCAAGATCGTGACGGCGTCGGCGGCGCTCGAGAACGGCGTGGTGACGCCGGAGACGATGATCGACTGCGAAGGCGGTGCATGGATGGCCTTCGGACGCCGATACATCACAGACGTCCACAAGATGGGCACCGTACCTTTTCTACTAGTGTTTGCCGAATCGAGCAACATCGGCACGATCAAGGTTGCCGACATGCTGGCAAGACAGGTGAGCCCGGACATTCTGGATCAATGGATTCAACGATTCGGATTCGGGAAAGCCACGAGCCGCGATTTCCTGTCGGAGAGCGCGGGGCTCTACCGGCCTTTCGCCAAGTGGTCGAAGCTCTCGATGATTTCGTTGCCGATGGGGCAGGAAGTAGCGGTGACGATGCCGCAATTGGCGCGCGCGTTCAGCGCGGTTGCGAACGGCGGCGTACTGGTTGAGCCTCACCTGGTGGACCGCGTGCTCGACCGCGACGGAAACGTCAAGTACGAGTTTGCGCCAGGGGCCGAGCAGCGGGTGATGTCCGAGCAGACTTCGGCGACGATGCGGCAGCTCTGCTATCAGGTCATCGCGCACGGCACCGGAAAGCGCGCGGCGATCCCCGAGTACAAGGCGGGCGGCAAGACCGGCGCGGCGCAGATCGCGAAGGCGGAAGGCGGCGGGTATTACACCGATCAGCACACGGCGGTGTTCGCGGGGTTCGCCCCCATCACGGACCCGCGCATTTGCGTGGTGATCGTGGTCCACAACCCACAGAGCGAGATCTACTATGGCGGCTATGTGTGCGGACCCGTGTTTCGCGAAGTCGCGCGGGATACGCTTATTCGCTTGAATGTGCCCGAAGAGCCGATGGGCGCCGACTATGACGGCCCGGCGCCGGCGGATGCGGCGGATGGCGACGCCGATATCCTCGTGGCGCAGGCGCAACCGCCTCAATCGCTGACCCTGAAGGGCGAAGAGCAGCAAGTCGAGACTGGGCAGGAACCATCCTTCGTCCCCGAGTATCTAGTAGTGGCAGGGGCGGTGTTGCCGAACCTCCAAGGGTATACCAAGCGCCAGGCGCAACAGGAACTCGCGGCGTTGGGCGTTCAATGGGATGCCCAGGGAAGCGGTTGGGTGGCGGCGCAAGACCCTGCTCCCGGAACCCCGCTTCATCAAGTCGAACGATGCCGTCTGGTGTTTTCCAGCAAAGCGAATGAGACTCTCTATGACGTTGCACGACCTACCCCGCCTGCTCGGATGTAAGTCCGTCGAGGCGTCTCCCCTTGACATCGTAAAGGTGACGGAAGATTCGCGCCGGGTTGTACCCGGCGCGGTTTTTGTCGCGGCCCGCGGCGAAAAACTCGACGGGCACGACTTCGCCCCGTGGGCGGTATCCGCCGGGGCCATCGCGGTCATCGGGGATCGGCCCGTGGTTCAATGCGCGGGCGTGCCCTACTACACGGTTCCGAACCCTCGCGAGGCGCTGGGGGTGCTCGCGCATGCCTTGGCCGGGGACCCTTCGCGCGCTATGAAGGTCATCGGCGTTACGGGCACCAACGGGAAATCGAGCACGGTTCTCCTGACCCAGCACATTCTGAACGTGTGCGGGGCGAAGGCCTCCTGCTTCGGCACGCTGGGATACGACATTGCGGGCGAGCAAATCCCGGCGCCGCACACGACACCGTTTGGCGAAGACTTGGCGGACCTGTTCAAGCGCGCCCGTGATGCCAGTCAGACGCACGTGGCCATGGAGGTCAGTTCACATGCGCTGGAACAAGAGCGCGTGGCGGGCATTTCGTTCTCCGTGGGCGTGTTCACGAACTTGACGCAAGACCACCTCGATTATCACAAGAACATGGAGAGTTATCGCACCGCGAAGCTGAAACTCTTCGAGCGTATCGAAGGCGAGGGCTGCTTCACGGTCGTCAATCGCGAGGACCCGGCCGCGGATGCCTTCATTGAGGCGTCGCGCGTGCCCTGCCACACGTATGGCGCAAAAGGGAATTGCCGGGCGACGGGAATCAAGATGAGCCCCGCAGGGACGCGCTTCACGGCCAACACCCCATGGGGCTCTTCGGAGATCGCGTTGAATCTCGTCGGGCGTCACAACGTGTCGAACACGCTGTGCGCGATTGCGATTTGCGGCGGACTGGGCATGCCGATCGAAGGCATCGCGGAAGGCATCGCGACATTGGACCGCGTGCCGGGACGGTTCGAGCGCGTGGACGCAGGCCAGGACTTCTCGGTGATCGTGGATTATGCCCACACGGACGACGGCCTGAAGAACGTGTTGGAAGCTGCGCGGGAAGTGTGCAAAGGCCGCATCATCTGCGTGTTCGGCTGCGGCGGCGACCGCGACAAAGGCAAGCGCCCGAAGATGGGCAAGGTAGCGGGAACGCTGGCGCATTTCCTGGTGGTGACGTCGGACAATCCGCGCAGCGAAGACCCCGAGCGGATCATGCTCGACATCGAAGTGGGCGTGCAGAATTCCGGGCGCAAGAAATACGACGACTACCTGATGGTGGTCGAGCGCGCCGAGGCGATACGCACGGCGCTTGGCATGGCCAAGGCGGGCGACCTCGTGATGATCGCCGGCAAAGGGCACGAAGACTATCAAATCATCGGCAAGGAGCGCCGCCATTTCGACGACCGGGAGGCCGCGCGCGACATCCTCAAGGAACGTTGGTAGGCCATGGGCTGGAGTTACACGATACGCGAATTGGCGGCGGCTGTTGGCGCAGAGGCGCCCGCGCTGGGCGGTGCATTCACTTCCGTGTCCACGGATACGCGCACCCTTCGCGAGGGAGATGTCTTCTTTGCGCTCTCGGGCGAACGCTTCGACGGCAGCACGTTTGTCGAGGACGCCTTCGCGAAAGGCGCGCTTGCCGCGGTAACGACGCGCGCGTCGGAGACGGGGCCGTGTCTGGTCGTGCCGGATGTGCTGGGCGCTTTGCAGGCATTCGCGCGGGCGCATCGCATGCGGTACGCCGTGCCCGTCATTGCGATCACGGGATCATGCGGCAAAACGACCACCAAGGATTTTGCGGCAGCAGTGCTTGGCTCGCGCATGAACGTCGTGAAGACGAAGGGCAACTTCAACAACGAGATTGGGTGCCCGCTGTCATTGCTGCAGATCGACGCGGCCACGGACGCCGCGATCATTGAAATGGGCGCGGCGCGCACGGGCAACATCGCGGACCTCTGCGCGTTGGCGATGCCCACGGAATCCGTAATCACGCTCGTGGCTCCCGCGCATCTCGAAGGCTTCGGCACCATCGAAGTTGTCGCGCGAACGAAAGCGGAGATCGCAGAGCACTTGCCCGAGGACGGCGTGTTCTACGTGAACGCCGACAATCCCTGGTGCGTGAAGGCGGCGGAGTTTTTCGCGGGCAGGAAAGTTCTGGTCGGCTCGCACGGCGACGTGGTTTTGAAGTCGTGCGCGTTCGCGGAAGACGGCGAGATCGTCCTCGACATCGAACCCATCGGCACGATCAAGCTGCCGTTGCTGAACCGCGCCCACGCCACGAACGCGCTCCTCGCGGTGGCGATGGGGCTTGAGCATGGGATAGACGAATTCGAAGGGCCGTTGTGCGAAGCGGCGGCGGCCCCCGCGCGGTTTCGCTTGCTGCATATAAACGGAATCGACGTGTTCGACGATACGTACAATGCGAGCCCGGCAAGCATGTCGGCGGCGATAGAAGGACTGGCAGAGAGGCCCGCGAAGGGCGCGCGCTTGGCGGCGCTCGGCGATATGCTCGAACTGGGACCCGGCTCGGGCGCGTACCACGCGGACATCGGCGCGCTGACGGGGCGGCTGGGGATCGAGCACGTATTTGCCATGGGCAGCCACGCGTCTGCTATGATCGCGGCGGCGCGCGATTCCGGAGTGCCCCACGCCGAAGTCTTCCCATCTCACCAAGCCATGGCGGACGCCATACGTTCCGTGGCGAAATCAGGCGATGTGTTGCTCGTGAAAGGGTCCAGAGGTATGCGCATGGAAGGAGTCATCGAGGCGTTGCGCGCCTCGACCGGCTAAAGGAAGGATATGTTCTACCAATTGGCGCTGTTGCTGCGCCCTGAGTTTGGTTTTCTCAATGCGTTCACCTACCACACGGTGCGCGCGGGCGGCGCCGCGTTGACGGCGTTCGTGATTTCGCTTGCCGTTGGGCCCATCCTGATTCGCGCGCTTCGGGCTTTCAAGATTGGCCAGTACATTCGCAAGGAGCACGTCGCGGATCTTCACGCGTTGCACAAAGGCAAGGCGGGCACGCCGACCATGGGCGGGGCGCTCATCATCGTCTCCGCACTCGGCTCGCTCGCGCTCTGGGGCCGCTTCTCGAACCGGCTGCTGATCATCGCCATATTCGCTACGTGTCTGCTCGGCGCGGTGGGCTTTCTCGACGACTACATCAAACTGCGGCGCAAGCACAATGCGGGTTTGAGCGCGAAGGCGAAATTCGCGGGGCAGATCCTGTCGGGGTTGCTCATCGGCGTGTATCTCGTGTACAGCCCCATTACCTATAGCGCCACCGATATCGGCGCGCACGATGTCGACTCTTGGCAGACCTTCGCCGGTGCGCTGAAGAAATCAAGCGTGCCGGCTCCGGCGACGCCAGCCGAGCGTATCGTGAGCCTACTACCCGAAGACTTCGTGAGCGTGCTCGCGGAACTGCCCGAGGACGGCGCCGTGGACAGCGACACGCGCGCGCGCTTGCTCAACGGGATCGAGCGCCTCTTCACACAACAGGACGTCTACGATGCCCGCATTTGGGAGAAGACGCCGCTTACGCCGGAAGCGCAATCGATGATCGAACGGGGATACGCCTCGCTCTCTCCGATGGAGTGCCGCCGCTTGAACCGCTTGCTCTTGGAGTCGGCGTTTCCCGGGATCGTTGCCGTCACGCCGCCCGACATTCACACAAAACTCGAGATACCGGGCCTGCGCATGGTGCTGATTCCGTTGGGACTGCTGTACGTTGCGTTTGTGATCCTCCTTATTGTGGGGGCGACCAACGGCGTGAACTTGACGGACGGGTTGGATGGTCTGGCGACGGGCGCCTCGCTCGTTTCGCTGCTGGCCTATACCGGAATCGCCTATGTCGTCAGCCGCGCGGACTGGTCCGGTTATCTGTTTCTGCTTCACGTGCCCGAAGCAAGCGAACTCACCGTGTTTGGCGCCGCGATGGTTGGAGCGGGCCTGGGCTTCCTGTGGTTCAACTCGCATCCCGCGGAAGTCTTCATGGGCGACACGGGATCGCTCGCGCTTGGCGGGGCAATTGGCACCATGGCTATCCTCACAAAACAGGAACTGCTGCTCATTCTTGTGGGCGGACTGTTTGTGGTCGAAGCAAGCAGCGTCATCATTCAGGTGGCGTCCTTCAAGCTGCGCGGCAAGCGCGTGTTTCGCATGGCTCCGCTGCACCACCACTTCGAGCTTCTTGGCTGGTCCGAAAGCAAGGTTACCGTACGGTTCTGGATCATGGCGCTGGTATTCGCGCTGATGAGTCTAGCGACGTTGAAACTGAGATGACGCGATGAACGTGCATGGAAAGAAGGTCACCGTAGTTGGCATGGGGCGCACGGCGCTTGCCCTCGTGCGGCTCCTGTTGCGCGAAGGAGCCGAACCCTTCGTGACGGAATTCTCCAGCGCGGATTCGCTTCAACCGTTCAAGCAAGAATTGACGGCGCTGGGAGTGCCTTTCGAAACGGGCGGGCATACGGACGCTGCATTCGCGGGCGCAGCGTACGTGATCCCAAGTCCCGGCGTTCCTCCCAGGCTTGCCCCCATTGAAGCAGCCCGGGCGCGCGGCGCACGAGTGATTGGTGAAATAGAATTCGCCTCGCATTTCTGCGCGAGCAAGACGCTCGCCGTAACCGGCACCAACGGCAAGACGACCACCACGGAACTGTTGCGCGCCCTCGTGGCGGCCTGCGGACACCGTGTCGCATTGGCGGGCAACAACGACATGCCGTTGTCGGCCGCGGTGCTGGAGAGTCCCGCCCCCGGCTATATCGTGATCGAAGTAAGCAGCTATCAATTGGAGACGGCGTGCACGTTTCGTCCGTGGATTGGCGCGGTGCTCAATGTCACTCCGGATCACCTGGCCAGGCACGGAGACATGGAAGGCTATGCCGCCGTGAAGGCGAGACTGTTTGCGAACCAGACGGCAGGCGATACGGCGGTCTTGAACGCGGACGATGCACGCGTCGCGGCGATGGGGGTGCCGGAAGGCGCAAGGCGCATGTCGTTCAGTCTTGCGCGGCGCGTCGAAAACGGGCTGTGGCTCCGGGGCAATGAGATCTGCGAAGGAGACGCGGTTGTCGCGACGAAGGCGGACACGCTACTGCGGGGCAGGCACAACTACGAGAACGTGTGCGCGGCCTTGACGATGATGCGCGCGGGCGGTTTCGATTGGGAGAAGACGCTGGAAGGGTTGCGCCAGTTTCGCGGCGTAGAGCACCGGATCGAACTCGTCGCAAGCCGCGATGGAGTCGATTTCTTCAACGACTCCAAATCGACCAACATCGACAGTCTTCGCGTCGCGTTGGAGAGCTTTACCCAGCCCGTCGTATTGATCGCGGGCGGACGCGGCAAAGGAGCGGACTACCGCGTCTTGCGCGACGTGGTGCGCGCGCACGTCACGACGCTGGTGACGATCGGAGAGGATGCCGCGTTGTTGGAAGAAGCCTTCGACGGCCTTGTGGATGTGCGGCGCGCGGCGGATATGGGTGATGCGGTAAATGTGGCGGCGGATGCGGCACGCCGCGGCGACGCCGTGCTGCTGTCGCCGGCGTGCGCCAGTTTCGACATGTTCGAGAATTTCGAGCACCGTGGAAGCGTGTTCAAGGAGTGCGTCCGCAAATGCCTGGAGGGAGCTCCGCGATGAAGCGCGAGACCATCTTCGTTTTTACGATCGCATGCGCGTTGGTGATGATTGGGCTTCTGATGGTCTACAGCGCGAACACCGGCCGCGCGTCCGGCAAAGGGCAACTGGACGAGGAAGTCTCGTTCGTATATCTGTACGAACAGTTGGTGTTTGTGGGTATCGGTTTTGCCGCGATGATCGTAGCCTCGCGTTTCGATTACCACGCGCTGCGCAATCGGGGCCTCCTTTGGCTGATCGTAGCCGGGACATTCCTGCTGCTCGTATTGGTGTTGCTGCTCGGCGATCCATTGCGCGGAGGGACCCGATGGCTGAGCGTCTTTGGGCTCCAATTCCAGCCGTCCGAAATCGCGAAGCTTTCGCTGGTAATCCTGCTAGCCGTGAAACTCTCGGAAAATCAAGAGCACCTGCACAGTTTCGGCAGGGGATTTCTGCCGCCCATGGTGATTACGGGCGTATTTGCCGGGCTTGTGCTCCTGGAGCAGGACTTGGGAACTCCGGCGATCATGGTGGCTGTAGGCATGTTGATGGTCATTCTCGCGGGAGGGCGGTGGATTCATGTCGGCATGATGTGTCTCCCCGCGGCGGCGGCGTTGGGCGCGCTCATCGTAACAAGCCCGTATCGAGTCCTGCGCCTTCTTGCGTTTTGGGACCCATGGAAGTACCGCGCGGGCAAAGGACTTCAACTGGTCGAGTCGTTGGCGGGATTCGCACGCGGCGGGCTCTGGGGTAAAGGGTTGGGGGCAGGCGAACAGAAATTGCAGTACCTTCCGGACGCGCATTCCGACTTCATTTTTGCGGTGTGGGGAGAGGAGATGGGACTCGTGGGCACTCTGGCGCTTGTCCTGCTCTTTGGACTGCTGCTGGTGATGGCGATTCGAATAGCCCTGTCCTCGCGGGACTTGTTCGGCTCGTTGCTCGCCTCGGGAATTGTATCGCTGATTCTCGTCCAGGCGACGTTCAATATGGGAGTGACAACGGGGGTTTTGCCGACGAAAGGGTTGGTTCTCCCGTTTATTAGCGCGGGAGGAAGCGCGCTGATCGTCAATCTCGCGATGATAGGAATTCTCATCAATATCGGGAAACAGGCCAACGAACGCGAAGACACGTATCATCACGCGTTGGCCGCGTGATAGCAGGACGACTATGCGCATTATGGTGACAGGCGGCGGCACGGGCGGGCACACGTCGCCCGCGGTGGCCGTGCTGGAAGAATTGTACCGGCGGGACTCACGCTTGGCGGTTCAATGGGTGGGCCGGTCGAAATCCATCGAAGAGCGCATCAGCGAGGCGATGAGTATCCCCTTTCGCGCGTTGCCCGCGGAGGGCTGGCCGCGCTCGCGCTCGGTACGGCGCCTTTGGGTTGGCGCGAAGATGGCATGGTCGCTCGCGCGGGCCTGGGTCTATATCAAGAAGTTTCGTCCGCAGCTTGTCGTTGGCGTGGGCGGCTACGTCTCGTTGCCGCTGATGTGGGTCGCCCAGCGCATGGGGATTCCAACCGTCATTCACGAACAGAACCAGTTGCTGGGCGTGGCGAATCGATTGCTTGCCGCGAAGGCGACGCGCATCTTTCTGAGTTTTCCCGAGACCCGAGGTAACTACCCCAAGGACAAGGCGACCCTCGTGGGCAATCCTGTGCGGGCCGCCTTCAAGAATCCGCCCGACAAAGCTGCGGCGTGCAAGGCGCTGGACTTGGACGCGAGCGTGCCTGTTGTGCTGATCACCGGCGGGAGCCAGGGAGCGCGACGTCTGAACGACGCGGTCATCGAAATGCTTCCGGGATTTGGCGCAAGCGAAGCGCAGTTCATCTGGGCCACGGGCAACGCGGACGCGACACGGGCGCGCGACGCGGCTGGGGCGGCGCCGGCGCGCGTTTTCACGCACGCGTTTATTCAGGACATGGCCACGGTGTGCGCGGCCGCCGATGTCATGGTGTGCAGGTCCGGGGCCTCCACGACGGCAGAAATTGCGGTGATGAGAAAGCCGTCGGTGTTGATCCCGTTTCCGTTCGCGACGGACAACCATCAGGAGCACAACGCGAAGGCCTTCGAGGAGGCAGGCGCAGCCGTTCTGCTTCACGACGCGGACTGCACCGGCGAGAAGTTGGGAGAAACGCTGAGGAACCTGTTGTGCGATGCCGGCAGGCTGTCCGCAATGGGGAATGCGGCGGGAATGCTCGCGAAACCCGACGCGGCAGAGGCAATTGCCGACGTAATACTATCGATAGTATTCGCAGGAGAGCGGATTCCCGCGCGGTAATCAGTCGGCGAATCAAGTCTCGATAAGAATATTCCCTACTGCCGGTTGTTGACATTCGGCCATGCTGCGACTAGAGTCAAGCCTTGCAGGCACAATCGTCAGGTTAGGACCGCAGTTCCATGCTGTTGAATACCACCAGTACATCTTTCGCCGAAGGGTATCGTACGGTTCCCGTGGCAAGCCTTCGTGTAGACACCACGCTGATATTCGACGTCTACATTCGAACGGTGGCAGACCAGCCTCCCGTTTTGTATCGCGACAGGAATCTCGTGTTCACCTCCGAAGCCTTGGCGCGAATCGCCGAGCACAAGCACGAACACATCTTTATCCCATCGGACCAGGACACGGCATATAGAAAGTACGTCGAGGAGCATCTGGATACG
>JBHEKO010000126.1:0-3710 GCA_041859475.1 Candidatus Hydrogenedentales bacterium | reverse complement strand
CAAATTCGAGTTTATTCGCCAAATCCGACGGGCGCACTTCAATCCGCATGCCGGGCAAGTACTCGCCTTTCAGTAACAGTTCCGAGAGCGGATCTTCGACATACTGCTGTACCGCGCGGCGCAATGGGCGAGCTCCATATTGCTCGTCACTGCCTTCCCGGACCAGAAAATCCTTTGCCTCGTCCGTCAGGTACAACTCGTAGCCTTTTTCCCCGACGCGTTCTATCACTTCCGCCACATGAATGTCAACGATCCGCAACAGATCCTCTTGGGTCAAGCGGTGGAATACGACGACTTCGTCGACCCGGTTGAGGAACTCGGGATTGAAGACCTTCTTCACTTCTTCCATGACGCGGGAGCGCATTTCCTTGAATTCGTTCTCTTTCGACTCGCGCTGGAAGCCGACGGTGGTCGAACGGCCGATGCGCCGTGCGCCGATGTTGCTCGTCATGACGATAACGGTGTTGCGGAAATCGACTTTCCGGCCCGTCGAATCGGTCATGTGGCCGTCTTCCAGGACCTGCAGGAGGATGTTGAACACGTCCGGATGGGCTTTTTCGATTTCGTCGCAGAGCACGACGGAATAGGGGCGCCGCCGCACTTGCTCGGTCAACTGGCCGCCTTCGTTGTAGCCGACGTAGCCGGGAGGGGCTCCGCCCAAGCGGGACACGGCGAACTTTTCCATGTACTCCGACATGTCGATGGTGATCAGGGCGTCCTCGTTGCCGAAGAGGAACGAGGCCAGGCTTTTGTCGAGGAGGGTCTTGCCGACGCCCGTGGGCCCCAACATGAGGAAGGACCCGACCGGCCGCTTCGTGTTGCGCAGGCCCGCGCGCGACCGTTGAATGGCGCGGGTGATGGCGTCGATTGCCTCTTCCTGGCCAATCACGGATTTCCGGAGCTCGTCGCGCATGCGCAACAACCGGGACGATTCGCTTTCTTCGAGTTTCGTGAGCGGCACGCCCGTCCATTTGGATACGATGAAGGCGATGTCTTCGTCGGTGACGATGGTCTCGGCGGAATCGCGCTTGCGCTCCCAGTCGCGCTTCTTTTCCTCCAGGTCGCCGATGAGGGTGCGCTCTTTGTCGCGCAAGCTGGCCGCTCGTTCGTACTCTTGCCTGCGGATGGCGGCCTCCTTTTCCTGGGTGACCTTCTCGATTTGCTGCTCGATATCCTTGAGGGCATGCGGGCGCGTCGTGACCTGCAGGCGGGCGCGGCTACCGGCTTCGTCGATAACGTCGACGGCCTTGTCGGGGAGGTAGCGGTCGGTGATGTACTGGTGCGAAAGCCGTGCCGCGGCGACGATGGCGTCGTCCGCGAACTTAACGCGGTGGTGGGCCTCGTACTTATCGCGCAGACCTTTGATAATTTCGATGGTCTGGTCGACGCTGGGGGCTTCGACGATGATCGTCTGGAACCGGCGCGCCAACGCGGCGTCCTTCTCGATGTGCTTGCGGTACTCGTCCATGGTCGTGGCGCCGATGCACTGCAGTTCGCCGCGCGCGAGGGCCGGCTTCAGCATGTTGGCGGCATCGACCGCGCCTTCGGCCGCGCCCGCGCCGACGATGGTGTGCAGTTCGTCGATGAAGAGAATGATGTTGTCCGCTCGGCGGATTTCCTTCATGACGGACTTCAAGCGTTCTTCGAACTGGCCGCGGTATTTGGTGCCGGCGACGACGCCGGCGAGGTCGAGGGTCAGCACGCGCCGGTTCAAGAGCAGGTCCGGCACATCGCCGTTGACGACGGCTTGGGCCAGTCCTTCGACGATGGCCGTCTTACCGACGCCGGCTTCGCCGATGAGGACGGGATTGTTCTTGGTGCGACGGCTCAGAATCTGGATAACGCGCTCGATCTCGCTTTCGCGCCCTATCACGGGGTCGAGCTTGCCTTCGCGGGCGAGTACGGTGAGGTCGCGCCCGAAGGTATCGAGGGCGGGCGTCTGCGACTTTTTGCTTGTGGCAGGCTGTGGCCCGCCCGGTTTCCCTTGATCACCCAATAGCCGGATCACCTCCGTCTGGATTCGGTCCAGGTCCACCTTCATGTCTTGAAGCACTTTGGCCGCGATTCCCTCGCCTTCCTTGACCAGCCCGAGCAGGATGTGTTCGGTGCCGATGTAGCTGTGATTGAACCGGCGGGCCTCTTCGACAGCCAGTTCAAGCACCTTCTTGGCGCGCGGGGTAAATGCAATCTCTTCGCTCGAGACAACGGCGTTGCCGCGTTGGACCTGCTGCTCGATTTCGAGCGCGAGCGATTCGATGTCTACGCCGAGGTTTTCCAAGGCGCGCGCCGCGATGCCGTCCGGCTCGCGACACAACCCCAAGAGGATATGTTCCGTCCGTACATACTCGCTACCCAGCCGGGTGGCTTCTTCGCGCGCGGCACTAACAACGCGCTTGGCTCGTTCGGTAAATCGTTCCCACATGTGTGTATCACCTTACGTCTATAAAGCCTTGCAACAACCGCCATCGAATCGGCGGAAAAGCCCAGGGCTACGTTTCTTTCGCGAACCGTTTTCGGAACAGGTCCGCCCGGGCCGCGCTTCGTGCTACGGCGTCCGCGGACTCGCCGACCGCCTGCGCGACATGCGCGGGCTGGCTCGCCATGAGAACTTCGTTCACCGACCGGATTGAGAATCCCTCCAGCCGGTGGGCAGCAATGCCCAATCGGATCCAGGACAGCAGGTCCAGGGCCTCGTTGAATTCGAGCAGATGCGCCTCGCGGGCGATGCCGAGCGCGCGGCCGACGCGGTCGCGAACCCCGTTCTCATTTTCCGTCAACATCACGTCGCGGGCCGCCCGCTCTTGCGTGAGCAAGGTATTGGCCGTTGCGCGCACGTGATAGATGATTTCTTCTTCGGAGCGCCCCAAGGTGGCGCGATTCGACACGGCATACATATGCCCTGGAGCGCTGCTTACGGGACCGAACACCCCTTCGAGCACGTGGTGTTGTTCGCGAATGCTTTTCTCCAGCCCCAGGATTTTGCCGGAAGCCGTGAGCCCTGGAAGGTGCACGAAGACCGACGCGCGGAATCCCGTGCCGATTTCGTCCATGGCGGCGGTCAGGTAGCCGTGCCGGTCGTCGAACGCATAGTCGAGCCCCTGAGAACACTGGTCGTCGACCGTGGACAGCCGAGCCCAAATCTCGGGAACCTGGAACCCTGCGGTCATCGCGATCATGCGCAGATGGTCGCGTTCGTTGATCATGAGGCTCATGCTCTGGTCATCCGCGACGAAGACGCCGCGGGCTCCTTGGCTTTCGACCAAGTCGTGGGAGATCAGGTTGCGTTCGGTGAGCAGGCGCGTATCGCGCAAGCTGAGGTCGGCAACGGGATAGTACTGGCCCGACGCGAAAGCGGGATTGCTTTCGAGAATTGCCAGGACGCGCTCTTCGACGGTGCGTTTCTCGTCGTCCGAACAGCGCCCCGGAAAGGGCAGATCGGCCAAGTTCCGGGCGAGGGTTCCCCTGCACCCGAGCACGAGATCCGCGTCGGCTCCATTTCCTGCCAGCCATTGAGCCGGTTTGTCCAGCAAGGTTTTCAACATGGCTTACCCTTGCCCCGCGCCCGGACGTATCACTTCCTTGAATGCCAGAGTTTCCTCGATCTTGCGGATAGCATCTCTCAGCTTGGCGGCATCCTCGTAGTTCTCGGACTTCAGCGAACTGCGCAGCAGGGCGCGCTTCGTCTGAAGCTCCGCGCGCAACAGTTCCCG
>JBHEKO010000067.1:0-3281 GCA_041859475.1 Candidatus Hydrogenedentales bacterium | reverse complement strand
TCGTTCAGTGCTAGAACCCAACAATCCTTGAACTCCTTGACGGAACGCAAATCGTCGCGAGCCTTTTCCGCAGCCGTCTTGTCTGCATACTGCCCAATGCAAATCCTCAATCGGCTACTGTCTTTGGTGGGTAGGATTCTGCCATCGAAGTCGCTGTTGGTCTTAATTCGTTTCACGTAGGAGTCCACCACGTCGCGTTTTGTCGACTCGAAAGATGCCACTTGGACGGTGAATCCGCCCTTGGTCGAACCTGCCGTTGCGACCGGGGCGGCAGGCAATGGCGTGTCAGCCTTAGCGACCTGTGTCTTCTCTGGCTCCGCAGGTTTCGGGGTTGTCTCTTTGGGCACAGGCGTGTCCGCGATAGCTGGAGCGGGTGTAGCATTTGCTTCCGGCTTTGGCTGTCCGGGTTGAGTTCCGGAAGATGCGGGGGACGCAACTTCCGTAGAATTGCCGGGTTGAAGCGCACTCGTGGCGTCGGGTTTCTTTGCGGGGCTTGTCTCACCGCTCGGTCCCTCGGTTTTGGCACCGGGCTTTGTATCCTTTGTCCCAGTCTTGTCCTGGGCGCCACCAGCAGTTGCGGGGGTCTGACTACTTGGCCGGGAAGGCGGCGGGGCGGGAATATACGCCGCCCCGGTGTTTTGGCTCGTCTTTATCGGTGTCGATGGCTTGCTTTCCACCGTTCCTGAGGGTGTCCCCTGTGGCGAAATCGTCACTGGCTTGGGAGAAACCTGCTTGCCCTCTTCTTTCCGTGCTTGAGTGCCGATGGAATTCACCGGCTTGGGCTTGTCTGGCTTCTTCTCGGCAAGAGCAGTATCTTGGCCGGATGAACTCCCAATCGCTTCTTCCGAAGCCCTGGTAGGAGATCCATCCAGTCCCCGCACGAAGCTACCTGCCATGAATACCAAAACCATAAGCAACAACACGGCACAGATGGCCATGACCAACTGATATGACGTGAACTGATAGGTCGGGCGGTCGTCGCCATCGTAGCCTTTAGCTCTGTTGTTGTTCGCCATCGCTCACCTCTGTCGATTCCTGCTGTGGATTCTCAAGTTCCGCCAATTCGCGCATGAGCGCTACGCGCCCTGCTTCCAGTTCCGCGTAGGTCAAGTTCGGGTCTTTGACTTCGATTAGTCTATTCCCGATTCGGTCCGTATAGAGCGTTAGCCTCGCCTCGCCATCGGTATCGTCCGACTCCTTGAGAAGCCGGAACACCTTCTGGCGTCTCAGAAGCTGTGCAGCCAAGAAGGCCTTAGCCAAATCGCATCGGTCCGATGACTCGACGCTATTATAAAACAATTGTCTTAATGGAGAAAACCGCTCTGGAGGTTCCTGGTCTACGACTTTTGGGTCGATGAAGGGACTGGACCATACGGCCAAGGCTCCGGTGGTCTTTGCCTGGTCATACGCTTCACTCGCATAATCTTCACGCATAAGCGCTTGATCTTCGTATTTTACGAGTGAAATGACTTGTTCCCCGTGTTCAAATTGACGATTAGTAGCCGCACACGCGCGGCCTTGTTTTCCTATGCGAATTTCCATTTAAACTAGTTCTGGCTTTCATTCTGCGTTTGCTTACGAACACCGATAATGCCACCGCCGGTCTTCAATAGGTCTACCAGGATCCGCCTGGGGGCATCAATCACTCGAAGCGCTTCGTTTGCGGCCTCCAGGGAACCACTCATCAACGTAACGTGAAGCGGCGGTGTTCCTGTGACTTCACTTACGGGCTTGACGGTCGGCCCCGTCAGGCGAAATGCCAACTCAATATCTCGCTGGGCTATTCTGTGCCCCTGAACATTGAAGTTGTCGTGAAGCAAGGGAATGCGTTCCGCCACATCCGGGTCGACCGCAATCTTGATATTATAGTCCAGGTCGCCGTCCGTGACAAAACGGCCGGAGCCGTCGATCCGAATTGCATCCGACACCAGCCTTATCGACGGCGTCCGGATAATGTCTTTCTCAAACTCAATGTCAGCACGGAGTTGCGAAAAGCGAAGGGAAGGGGGGAGGACCATCGCCTGGCTGTCCAACTGCTGCTCCAGCATCGCGAGCAGGAAGTCGGCGCTGAATTGGCCCTCGCCCATCTCAAAATACCCAGTTCCTTTACGCGAGGACCGAGGGTCGTCCCTGTCCTGACTGTATTCCATCTTCCCGGACATCAATCCCTTGAATGCGAGCGGCAGTTGCAGATGGTCCATCATGTATCGCGCCGGAATGTCCTTCCAGTCATTTGTGGCCCGATAGGAGTTTTCGTTTCGGTCGCTGTCGATCGTTCCGTTGAGAACGCCGCCCCCCTCCAGGCGGGCCTCGTAGTGCGAAAAACCAGATTCATTCAAGGTGGAGTAAGCCTCGCCCACAAAGTCAGTTCCCTTCCAGGGCGGGACCTCGACTGTGGCGCATTTCAAATGGTACGCCCACTTCCAGTCGGTGAGCGGGTATTTTTGCAGGTCGCGCTCGAATGGAGCGAACCATCTTCCCCCACGGACCGAGGGCATGCGCGCCTCTTTGGCTTCCAAGGTCAATTGGCCGTTTGGCTCGGGGCCTTGGACCATAGCACCCGAGAAACGAACGCCTTTTGCTATCATTGGCGACTCGCCGCCTTTGACGCGCACGGAGACCTCTTCTTCGACCATGCAACTGACGCGAGAGTGCCAATCTTGCGTTTGGTCGTTGTCGCGTGTCCACTCGTACTCCGCGGCGGTTCCCGTTCCATTCTCCACTTGATAGGGGATGGTGAGGCATTTTCCAATCGATACAAGGTCCAGCTTATCCGATGACGCCGTGGTGGAACGCAGTACCCAGCGGGTTCCGTTATGGGAGAACTTGGTGCCTCCCTTCACTTCGGAACCGGCCACGAGCCCATCAATATCCACCGTGAACCGTTTCTTTGGGACAAACTCGCCCTTCACGTTGGCGCTGGCGCCCATTCCAACCGGTTTCAGGAAGTACCAACGATAGCCGATGCTCGCCTGAGTCGCGTCCACGCTGCCTTCAAACGTGCAGGCGTTGTTCTTCAACGAGGCTTCCAGATTGACGGAAGCCGCTCCCGTGAGGGAGGTGTTGCGGATAGACTCCGCCAGTTTCGTCTTCTCGATTCCCGCCACGCCGCCGCTCAACTTCGCTTTCCCCGACTTGCTGGCGATGTTGTATTGTCCGCTCAGAACCACGGGCTGCCCGGTTATCACGCCCGTCAGGGGAGCGGCTTCCACGACATCTCCGTTCAATCGAAGCGCCCCTGAGATCCTCTCTATTTGGACTTCATACTTCGTCTGGTTGGC
>JBHEKO010000051.1:0-7566 GCA_041859475.1 Candidatus Hydrogenedentales bacterium | reverse complement strand
CAGAAGGCAGAGAGCGCCGCGGACGCGCTGGAGAAGGCGCTGCGCGAGACTTCCGACGAGACAGCCAAGGCAAAAGCATTTCGCGTTGCCGGAGAGAGCTGCAGCCAGTGTCACGCGAAGCATCGGGACGGCTCGTAGTTGCACGTTGTGTGCAGAAGGAATCTATTTCAAGGACTTCCGGCGATTTCTCGCTTGTGTCGAAAGTGCTCTCCGGTGCAATATTAATTCCGTGAAGGCTGATAACTGCGGGGAGTTGCGCCCTCCGTTCAGTCGCCCTATTTGCCGAATCGCAACCAGAGAGGCATATAGAACGATGGCTGTCGGTAACCATGGCTTGGACTATCGCTTGAAGATAGACGAGCAAGTCAGCAAGTTTCTGGAGTTGCACCATGCCGTGACTTTCTTTGTAATCACGGCAGCCGTGGCTTCTCTCGCCTTCACGCTGAATTTCGCGTCTTCCCAGAAGGTTCCGCTCGCTTCCGATACGTGGAACTTTGGTCTACTCTGTGCCGCTGCGTTGGCAGCGCTGTCCTCGGCGGGGCTGTCAATGCGCGCGCTGAACAAAGACATCGCTTCCTTCAGGCTTCACCTCAAGTTCAGCTACGAACGCAGAGAATTCGATGACTTGTCGGCATCGGAGCAGCGCACCTGGGATCGCATCAACAAAGCAGCTGCGCGCTCGCGAAAATGGTCTTTCATGCTGCTCATCGTGTCCGTTGCGATGCAGTCCGCGTTTCTGATTGTCCTACTGAGAGGAGGGCCACCGCCCATGCACCACTATGGCGAGAGTTCGACACAGATCTCTTCTACCGACACAACGCACGTAATCTCGTTCCGCAACAAAGTCACGGGCAAGGAGGTCATGATGAGTATCCCGCGCGTTGGCAGCGGCGAAGACCCTCAAACGGAGGTTTCGCTTGGCCAAGTCGCGAGGATTGCGGATGAGGTCGCCCACATCTTACGAAGCAACCTGGAGTAGGTTCATCGACGTATTGGGTTACGATGTGCGGAATCGCACGTCATCCGCCGAGTGACTTCTTCACCTTCTCCAGGAATCGTTGGTAGAGCGGATACGTCTTGTCTGAACTCATTTCGTTGAAGCGCTCGATAAGTTCGCGTTGTTCGCGGGTGAGCTTCGTCGGCATCTCAACCTGGGCGACGATGATCTGGTCGCCCTTGTGGTAGCCGCGCAGGTCGGGGATGCCCATGCCGCGCAGACGGAACTGAGCGCCCGGCTGCGTGCCCGCGGGGATCTTGAGGTCCGCTTCTCCGTACAGCGTCGGGACGCGAATTTTGTCTCCGAGTATCGCCTGCACGAAGCTAATCGGCACTTCGCAGATAACGTCGTTATTCTCGCGTATGAGGACATCGTCCGCTTCGACTTCGACGTAGATGAAGAGATCGCCGCGAGGGCCGCCGCCCTCGCCGGGCTCGCCTTCGCCGGCCAGCCGCAATCGCGAGCCGGTGTCGACGCCCGCGGGCAGATCGACCGACAGTTCGCGTTCGGCGCGGCTACGCCCGGAGCCGTTGCAGCGCGCGCATGGCTTCGAGATCACCCTGCCCGCTCCGCGACAGCGCGGACAGGTCTGGGTGATGCTAAAGAACCCTTGGGCGCGACGGACCTGCCCCGTGCCACCGCAATCGCCGCAGGTTTGCGCCTGCGTTCCGGGTTGCGCGCCGGTGCCGTTGCAGTCATTGCACATTTCGCGGCGCGCGAAGCGAATCTTCTTCTTGACACCCACCGCGGCTTCGCGCAGCGTGATTGAAAGCCGGTATTCGAGATCGCTTCCGGCACGCGCAGCCGAGCGTTTGCGTCCGCCCCCTCCGCGTCCGAACAGCACGTCGAAGAAGTCGTCGAAGGGGGCTTCGAAACCGCCTTGGGCGCCGCCCGCGCCGCCGAATCCCCAGCCCGAAAAGCCTTCGCCGCCGCCCATCTGCTCGCCCATGTGGCCGAACTGGTCGTACTTCGCGCGCTTCTCCTGATTCTTCAGGACGTCGTACGCCTCATTGATGACCTTGAGCTTATCCTCAGCCGGCTTGTCTCCCCCCGTCTTGTCGGGGTGGTACTTATGCGCCAGCTTGAGATAGGCCTTCCGAATCTCGTCTGCCGTTGCCGTGCGCGGCACGCCCAGCAGTTCATAGTAATCCTGTTTTTGCGCCATGGGCATAGTTTACCAATTCCGCCTCAATCGCGTCTCCGCGACCTACGGTTACTCCTTCTTGTCGTCATCCACGACGGTAAAGTCCGCATCGACGGGCTTCTCGCCCTGGGCCGACGCTTTGCCGTCATCGCCCGCCGGGGCGTCGGGGCTCGCGCCCTCGGCGGCTTGCTGCGCCTTCGAAGCCGCCTCGTACATGGCTTGCGCCATGGTGTGCGACGCTTGTTCAAGCTGCTTCACCGCCGACTCGATCGCGGCGACATCGTCCCCTTCAAGGGCCTTACGCACGCCGGCAATCGCCGCTTCCACGGCAGCCTTGTCGCTGTCGCCGATCTTGTCGGCGTTTTCGCGCATCATCTTTTCCGTCGAGTAGGCCATTGCATCCGCGTTGTTGCGCACTTCGATGGACTTCTTCTTCTCCTGGTCGTCCTTCGCGTGGGCTTCCGCGTCTTTCAGCATCTTGTCGATGTCCTGATCGGAAAGGCCGCTTGAAGACTCGATGCGGATCTTCTGTTCCTTACCGGTGGCAAGGTCTTTCGCCGAAACATGAACAATGCCGTTCGCGTCGATGTCGAACGTGACCTCGATCTGCGGGACGCCGCGCGGCGCGGCGGGGATGCCGATGAGATCGAAGCGGCCGAGGGTGCGGTTGTCCGGCGCCATTTCGCGCTCGCCTTGCAGCACGTGAATCGTCACGGCCGTCTGGCTGTCCGATGCCGTCGAGAAGATCTGCCGTTTCGTGACGGGGATCGTCGTGTTCCGTTCGATGAGCTTCGTGCAGATCCCGCCGAGCGTCTCGATGCCCAGCGAAAGCGGGGTCACGTCGAGGAGCAGGACATCCTTCACTTCGCCGGAAAGCACGCCTGCTTGAATGCCCGCGCCGATGGCGACAACTTCGTCGGGGTTCACGCCGCGGTGAGGCTCTTTATTGAAGATCGCCTTCACGATATTGCCGACGGCGGGCATGCGCGTCATGCCGCCCACGAGGATCACTTCGTCGATATCGGAGGCTTTGAGACCGGCGTCTTCCATAGCGCGGTAGCAAGGGGCCTTCGTGCGCTGCAACAGATCGTCGCAGAGCTGCTCCAGCTTGGCGCGCGTAAGGGTGTAGTTCATGTGCTTCGGACCCGAGGCATCCGCCGTGATGAACGGAAGGTTGATGTCCGTCTGCATCGTCGTCGAGAGCTCGCACTTGGCCTTCTCGCCCGCTTCCTTCAAGCGCTGTAGCGCCATCGGATCTTTGCGAAGGTCGATGCCTTGTTCCTTGAGGAACTCGTCGGCCAGCCAATCGATAACGCGCTGGTCGAAATCGTCGCCGCCGAGGTGCGTGTCGCCATTCGTGCTGAGTACTTCGAAGCTGCCTTCGCTGCCGATGGCGAGCACCGAGATATCGAACGTGCCGCCGCCGAGGTCATACACGGCGACCTTCTCGTCTTTCTTCTTGTCCAAACCGTAGGCAAGCGCCGCCGCTGTCGGCTCGTTGATGATGCGCAAGACTTCAAGACCGGCGATGGTCCCTGCGTCTTTCGTCGCCTGGCGCTGCGAGTCGTTGAAGTACGCGGGTACGGTGATCACCGCCTGCGTAACGGTCTCGCCGAGGAAGGACTCGGCTGTCTCTTTCATCTTGCGCAGGATCATCGCGGAAATCTCGGGCGGGCGGTGGGTCTTGCCCTGCACGTTGACTTGGCAATCGCCTTGCGACGACTCGGTGACTTTGTAGGGGACGAGTTTCTCTTCGGTGCCGACTTCGCTGTGTCGCCGCCCCATGAACCGCTTGATGGAGAAGACGGTGTTCTGCGGGTTGGTGATGGCTTGGCGTTTTGCCACGGCCCCGACCAGGCGCTCCCCGTCTTTCGTGAACGCAACCACCGAAGGCGTGGTTCGATTGCCTTCCGCATTCGCTATGACGACCGGTTCGCCGCCTTCCATAACCGCGACGCACGAGTTCGTCGTACCCAAGTCGATTCCAATTACTTTACCCATATCGCTCAAGCCTCCTTAAAGCTCTGATGTCACTTCGCGTCCGAATCCGCTTGTGCGTCTTCGGACATATCCTGCTCAAATGTCGCGTCATCCTGCTCGTCGTCGGGACGGTGGGAAACCACTACCTTCGTGGGACGAAGCACCATTGGACCAAGGCGGTACCCGCGCTGGAATTCTTCGAGCACGGTATCGTGCGGATGCTCCTCGGACGGGCGGCGCATGATCGCTTCGTGTACTTCGGGATTGAACGGCTCGCCCTCGGCGGGAATCGCTTCCAGCCCATGCCGCCGTAGCGCCTCGTGAAGACTCCGCACCGTCATCTCGACACCTTCCGCCAAGGCTCCCGACTGGTCGTCTTTGTGGCGCAGCGCCAACTCCAGATTGTCGATTACGGGCAGGATATCGCGCAACAACGCTTCCGCCGCCATCTGCTTGACCCGGTCCGAGTCTCGCGCAATGCGCCGCCGATAGTTGTCGAATTCGGCGCGTGCGCGCAACAACCGGTCTGCAAGCTCGTCGCGCTCTTTTAGGAGGGCCTTCACGTCTACCAACGGTCCTTGTTCGCCCTCGGCGCTTTCCTGCTTCGCATCGCCTACGCTCTCGGATTCGGTCTTCGCTTCCGCTTTGGCTTCCTCCTCGAGTCGCTTTTCCAGCTCCGTCTTCTCGGTATGTCCCTTCTTCATCGCTCATTCCAACGCGCGCCGCCCTTTCGGACCGCTGCGCGAGTATTTCGGCTTAACCGGCCAACCGCGTCAGCAATCGGCTCAGCATCGTCGCCGTATAATCCACCAACGCCGTCACCCTCGAATAGGGCATACGGCGTGGACCCAATACACCTATCATTCCCACCGGCTTATCGCCGACGGAGTAGGACGCGGCGACGATACCAATATCGTCCACGCCCTGCATCGACGCCTCGCCACCCAGCAGGATGGTCGTGCGCATGTTCGACGAGTCTCGCAACCCGGCGCGCAACAGGCCCACGACGCGCTCGCGTTCTTCGAGCAGGTTGAAGACCTCCCGCGCTCGTTCGACATCGCGAAACTCCGGGTGCTCGAACAAGTGCGTCGTGCCATCCAGATAAATCTGGCCGGCACGCTGCGACGGCAACAACTGCAAGAGGCGCGAGGCCTCTTCGGCCAGGTGGTGCTGCTCGTCCACGAAGATCCGCAGCCTCGTCTGCAACGAAGACGCCAACTTCTCCACGGGAACCCCGCGAAGGTTGTCGTTCAGAAACCGTGTCACGCGTCCCAGCAGCTCCGCTTCCAAGGCGCGCTCCGACGTCACAATATGCGTCCGGACCCGGCCATAGCTGTCCGCGATGAGCACCGCCGTCCGCGTCGTCGTCAGCGGCATGAGTTCCACGCGGTTGACGCGCGCGTCGCTCTCGTCCGGCCCTTCCACAATGCCCGTCTGGTGCGAGATCAACGCCAGCAGGTGACTCGTCTGACGCATCACCTGGTCGGCATCGTCCAGCCGCTCCGTCAGCTCCGTCTCGATGCGCGCGCGCTCCTGGATCGTCAGTTCCTGCACGTGCATCAGGTAGTCCACGTAATACCGGTAACCTTTGTCCGTGGGGACGCGCCCGGAACTCGTGTGCAACTGCTGCAGGTAGCCCGCCTCTTCGAGATCGGACATCGTGTTGCGGACTGTCGCGGGGCTGATTTCCAGTCCCAGCCGCTTTACGATGGAGCGCGACCCCACGGCCTCGGCAGTCGTGACGTACAGATGCACCACGGCCTGGAGGATGGATCGCTCGCGCTCGGACAGGTCAGCTTCACGATTCATGCGTAGCCTGCTTTGGCACTCAATGCATTCGAGTGCTAACAACCGCGAAGTTTATCATACCCCCCCTGCCTTGTCAAGCTGACCCTCCGCTGCCGCGCCACTTCTTAACATATTTTGCCGCAATTACTTAGGGTCGAATTGCTGTCTCGAAATCGACTCGTGAATCCTTGACTTTGCACCCCTGCCTTGTTACCATCCGCATATTCTATCTCACCTCGGGGAGCAGGCCTTGTGCACATCGGCTTCGATGTCGGCCCGATAACACGACGGCGAACGGGCGTCGGCAATTATTGCCAAAACCTCTTTCGCGCCCTTCTGGATGAGTATCCGGAAGACTCCTTCGTTGCCTTCTCTGCGAGTCTTCACCGCCCCGAATCTTTGCTGGCAACCGAGTGCGTATCCTCGCGTCACTTTCCAATCCCCACGCGCGCCTTGTATGCCCTCTGGACATGCCTTGGAGCGCCGCACATCGATACGCTCGCCGGACCCATCGACGTATACCACGCCACGAACTTCTTCCTTCCCCCGGCGCGCCGCTGTGGGCGCGTTCTCACCGTTCACGACTTGGGATTTCTTCTCGTGCCCGACATGTGCAGCCCGAAGATAGTCGGGCCCTTCTCGCGGCGCATCCGCCGCTTCGCCGCCGAGGCCGATGTGGTGCTGGCGGATTCCGAGGCCACGCGGCAGGATATCCTCCGGCTTCTGGGTGTCGCGCCGGAGAAAGTTCTTGCCGCACCGCTTGCGGCAGCGAAGCATCTGCATCCGATCACGCGCGACGAGGCGCGGCACGGCGTTCGCGAACGGCACGGTTTGCTGGAGCCGTATCTGCTTTTCGTGAGCACCTTGGAACCCCGCAAGAACGTTGTAGGACTTCTTCACGCCTTTGCCCGTCTACGCGACCGAATCCCACACCGGCTTGTTCTCGTGGGGTCCACCGGGTGGAACGCGGACTCCATATTTGCCGCCATCGACACACTTGGGCTCGGGGATCGCATAACACTGCTCGGCTTTGCAGCCGACGACGACCTGAACCTCCTCTATTCGGCGGCGGATGTGTTCGTCTTTCCTTCGTACTACGAGGGATTCGGTTTGCCCGTGTTGGAAGCCATGGCCTGTGGATGTCCCGTCGTGACCTCGAACCGCTCGTCGCTGCCCGAAGTCGTGGGCGATGCGGGCGCGCTTTGCGACCCAGACGACCACGGTGCCATCGCCGAGTCCGTCCTGCGCCTTATCGAAGACGAGGCCGCCCGCGAACGCGCGGTAACCCTTGGTCTTGCCCAAGCATCGAAGTTCTCCTGGAGCGCCTGTGCACGCATCACGCACAAGGCGTATGAGAGGGCGGCGTCATGCGCGTCTTAGTCAACGGATTGCAGGCGGGCAACCGGAGCGGCACGGGCGTCTACACGACGCAGTTGGCCGTCCAACTTGTTGCGCTCGTCGAGACGGGAACCATTGAAGTCGCGTGGCCGGCGGATATCCCGCTGCCCGACGGCACCGCCGGATGTGAAAGCGCTTTCCACCTTACGGCCCGAATGTCCCCGGCGCGCCGCATTTGGTTCGACCAGATGGGAATCCAGGCGCACGCGCGAAATAGGGCGTTCAATTTGATTCACTACCCCGCGAATTTTGGCGCATT
>JBHEKO010000360.1:0-4113 GCA_041859475.1 Candidatus Hydrogenedentales bacterium | reverse complement strand
GGCGGAGCCACCACCGTCAATGCGCGCGGCTCCACGGTGAACCTGGCGGGCAACACCCCCGCAGGATCGCCGTCGATTTGCAGCGAGACTTTCTCGCCGGTGGTGGAGCTCAGCCGGACATCGCTTCCTTGTCTGTAGACTACGGCCTTTCGATTCGCCAAGCCCGGCAACTGAACCAGCAGAACCAACCAGAGGATCTTGGCGATACTCAGCTTTCGGAGAATGCAGACGTCGAGCAATCCGTCATCGGGCAAGGCCTTCGGCGTTGCCTGGAACACGCCCGCCGACCAACTGCAATTCCCAACGATCACATAGTGCGCATCGTCGCAAATCGTCAGTCCATCGACTTCGACCGTAATGCGCGGATAGGTGTACGTGAGGATCGTTTTTACGGCAGGCCAGACGTAGCTCAGGAAACTCAACTTCGCTCCGCGATTCCGGTGGACCACCTCGACGATGGCGGCATCCAACCCGGCTCCCGCGCCCAGCAGAAACAGGCGTTCGCCCGCGCGTCCAGCGTCTACCGCGCGCGTCGTAGCGGAAGCGATGAGACCCGCAAGCACGGCTGGGTCGGTGGGAATGCGCAGTTCGCGTGCGACGACGTTTGCTGTGCCTAAAGGCAACGTCGCAACCGGAAGGCCCGCCCCCACAAACGCGTTCGCCACCTCATTCAGCGTGCCGTCTCCCCCGACGCTCACCACGCAGTCCGCGCCCGGTTCCTTGGCCCACGCGCCTGCGTCTCCCGCGCGCGTGGTGACGCGCGTTTCGCACGCGACTCCGCGCGCTTCAAGCGCTGCGGACAGCGCCGCGGCCGCTTGGGGTCCGCGCCCGCCACCGGAAATTGGATTCGCGATGATGCGCACATTCATGACGGCATCATATCTCACGACGGGAGCGCTACGAAATGCACGCAAGGGAAGCATCGGGCGGCAGGAAGAGTGGAAGGCTCAACGAACATGAATCCGGCGTGGGATTGGACAGAGCCGGCAGGGCTTCCCGACCGGACGGTCAGATGGAGTGGTCGCCCTCGCCATCGCCCTCGAACATTTCGTAATCATCGAGATGCCCGAGTTGGAGATTGGACGAAGATACGATGCTTTCCGTGGTAGGCTCGCGCGTCGTGTCCGAGTCAGTGACCACTGCTTCGGCCTCGATGTCCATCTTCTCGACCGAGCGGGAGCCGGCGCCGCCCGAGAACGGAGAGGGACTTGCCAGGCCTTCGAAGAACGCGGGCGTCAATTCGAGTTGCCTGTCTTCTACGGGGTCGGCTTCCTGGGTCTGAAGTTGGGAACCCAACCGGGTCAGCACGTCGGCAGCGGCGGCCAATTGGTCGGCCACTTTATGATGCTGCCTGCACAAGGCGTCGTACACATTTTGCAGGCGCGCCATGCGGCCTTCGATTTCGCCCGCCTGGGCATTGGCCGCGGCAACTTGACCGGCGGCTTCCTGGCGCAAGGCATCCAGATCGCGTTCCCGCTCTTCGCAGTCGCGCACCTTGGCTTGCAGCCGTTCGCGAAGGTCGTCGCGTTCGCTTTCAACATCCTCGAGCCGCGCCACGAGCCTTTGCTTGTCTTCCTCCAGCAGCGAGCGTTCGGCTGCCGCTTCGGCGCGCATTTGAACGGAATCGGCTCGGGCCTGCTCGGCTTCGGCGCGCAACCGGTCGACTTCCGCGCGAACACGGTCGAGTTCTTCCCGATTTTCCTGCAGTTCATGCTGCTTTGAATCGAGTTCCGTGTGGACCCTGTCTTGCTCACTTCGGAGTTCTTCCGCCTCCGCACGCGCACTCTCCAGCGCCGCGACGGCCGTGTCCCGCGCGCTACCCATCTCTTCCAGGGCCGACTTGATATCGGTCAATTCGCATTGAAGGCTCTCCATTTCGGAGGGGCTGATCGCATTCGCTGCTTGGTGCGCCAGCAACTGCTCCAACTCGCCTATCCGGCGGTTGTGCTCCTGCTCGACCTCGGAAATGTGGGCGCGGCGTTCTTCCACTTGTTGGAGAAGTATGGTGGCGCGCTCGACCAGTTGGTCGCGCTCGCGGGTGGCCGACTCGTTGCTTCGGGAGGCGTCCTCAAGCTGTGCGCGTAACGCGGCAAACTCATCGGCAAGCGACGCCCTTTCTTCGCGAAATGCTTCAAGTTCTTTCGTCGCCTCCGCAAGAGACGAGGACAAGCGTTGGGCCTCGGCTTGGGCAGCCTCCGCCTCCCGACGCGATTCGCTCAACTGCCGGTCGAGCAGCGCAGCGCGTTCGGCCTGATCGCGAACCTCGCTTTGCACCGTGCCGAGTTGTTGCTGCAAATCCTTCGCTTCTTGCCAATGATTCTTCGCTCCTGCTCTGACTTCTTCCAACTGACGCTGCAACTCGTGCGCGGTCTCAATGCTATCCTTGGCTTCTCGAAGCGCTTCCTGCAACTCCTGCCGGTGGGAGGCGCGCACTTCTTCGAGTTCGAGCGCCATTCGGGAGCGGGCCGATTCCAATTCGGCAACGCCGTTGGCGCGTGCTCGCGCCGTCTCTTGACGGGCGAATTCGAGGTGCCCAGCGACCTCTTCGCGCTGGGAACACGTGGCTTCCAATTCATCGCGAAGCGAGGCGACTTGCTGCTCGGCCTCCTCAAGCTTCCGGGCAAGCTCCTCTTTGGCCGTTCGTTCGGCCTCCATGCGGACATTGCCGTCGTCGTACGAGTAGTCCTGAAGATTGCCGCCGCGGCCGCCCCGTTGCAGCAGCGCGCGCAGTTCATCGACTTCCTGCTGCTTCATGGCGAGCAGCGAATCGCTCTCGGTGCGCACCTGGCGCTTAATCAAATCCAGTTGCGATTCCGAGCTGCGCGGGACGATGTGCATGATCGTGCCCGCATCCAACAGTTCCTTGAAGGACTTGGGGAGATTGTGCAGGCGGCCATGGTGAACGCTGGATGCCAGAACAACCGAGTGATGGTTGTCCAGGAAGATTCGTATAACGCCTTCCAACTCATCGACCCATTCGCGTAGCGCCTCAAGTTGATCGACGAGCAGGATAGCCGTCTGGGCGCGTTCCACGGGGGAGGGGTCGTCAATAAGCGCACGGACTTGGTCGGGAAAATCGTAGGCGGTGACGTAGGCCAAGCCGGTCTTCGACGAGCCGGCGCGGATCCGGTTCACGATTGAATAGAGGAGATGGGTCTTTCCACACCCCTCGTCGCCGAGGAGCAAGATGGGCTGGGGGCTAATCGGCGCCAACTCGGAAATATCCCGGCACACCTCGAAGGCACGCCGATTCGTATCGTCGACCAGAAAAGTGCCGAAGTTAAATCGCTTCATACCCCCCGGTTCTCCGACAGCGGAACTCATTCGAGATTCTCACCCTCGCTTTTCCGAGGAATACCCACACAAACGATGATTTATCATTCACTACCCGCCACGAAACTGGGAGAGACGGCACCGGCAATGGACCCATATCTCCGCGATAGCAAGGAGACGCCCTCGCTGTTTCGCCCCATCAATCCATTGTGAACGACCCCGGATGCGCCAAGGTTCTGGGATTCTAGTCGGTCGGGAGAGATGAGTCAACCAATCGCATTAAATTGGCCCGAGTCAGGTCAGAAGAGTTGCTTGATCGTAGCTAGCGGAAGAAACAGGTGCAGCGGCTGGTCCACGAAGGGCTGAAAGCCATACTTCGCGTAGAATGCCTTCGCCGATTCATCCAGCGCATGGACTCCCACGGCATGTACCGCCATCTGATCCGCGACGGTTGCGACGCGCCTCAGGGCATCAATAAGGAGAAACGCGCCTACGGCCAGATATGGGTAGCGTATCCTGCAAAGCAGGTAGCAAGGACAGATCGATATTGTCGAAGATGCGCGGCAAGGCTCTTCCTCTCATTGTGCGCTAGCGTGGCATAGCGGTGGCGAATGGGGTCACTTGCCAATCGCCTTGGTCCGTGTGGCGATAGAGGCGGACAATGATTGGGGCTTGGGGGGGCAGGCAGGCGGGAAGGGCGGTGAGAATCTAAGCGGATGGGTGCATTAGCACGCTGTGCGTGGTTGCCGTAGGAGGGGTCGCTCTGGTATCGTTCGATGGAAGGTTGCGGGGGACACGAATGCGTATAGACATAGCAGCCCAGACGGACATCGGCAAGCG
>JBHEKO010000447.1:0-8465 GCA_041859475.1 Candidatus Hydrogenedentales bacterium | reverse complement strand
AACAGACTTCCCATGATTTGTACGCGAGCGCGCAGACCCGCCTCGCGACACGCTGCCAGCCAGCCGGTGACGTCCGAATCCGCGCTGGCTGGACACAGAAAGAGATCCAGGAGTGTGAGGGAACGCAGCGCGTCGCCGGATGGCGGGAACGCGGAACAATCGGTCCTTATCGAGAGGCGAATGTCCAACGCGCGTGCCGTTTCGGCGAGCGTCCGCATCAACGAAAGGTCCAGCCCCTGCATAAGGACGTCTACTTTGGTTGTCTTGAACACGGCCCGATCAAGCCGCAGCCAACGCTCGAGATCCACCGGCGCAAGTGCGCGAGCCTTGGACGCGCATGCGGTGACGAGTCCCCGAACGGGGCCGATTCGATTCTCTCGAACAACAAGCTGGCTCACGCGGTGTTCCAATTCATGCTGAGTGATTCAGCAGCAGAGTAGATTCCCAAGAGGGGATCTGTCAAAGAGTGAAGATGCTGACAATCTCCATGGAGCAGATTCCGAACCGCAGGCAAACCTAGATTACTCCGAGTATTCCTTGAGCTTATTTCGCAGCGTGCGAACACTTATCCCCAGCACCTTTGCCGCATGCGTCCGGTTCTGGGCGCAATGCTCCAGGGTCTTGAATATGAGTTGCTTCTCCATCTCCGCCACGGTCGCGCCGACGGCGAATCCCTTCTGACCGCCTCCGTGTGCGCCGGCAAGTGCGTAGTTCAGGCTGAAGTGCTCGGGCCTCAGTAGCGGCGCCGAAGACAGCACGACTGCGCGCTCAATCGTGTTCTGCAATTCGCGGACATTGCCGGGCCAAGTGTATTCGAGAAACAGCGTGCGCACCTCATCGGAGAATCCCGTGATGCGACGTCCATTCTCCTGCACATACTTCTTGAGAAAGAAATCCATGAGCGCCGGAATATCGTCTTTTCGCTCGCGCAATGGCGGCAGCACAATGGGAATAACGTTCAATCGGTAAAAGAGGTCCTCTCGCAGATGGCCCTTCTCTACGGCCTCTTCGAGCTGACGGTTCGACGTGCAAATGATCCGTGTGTCGACTTGAATCGAGACCGTCCCGCCAACGCGCTCGAACTCGCGCTCCTGCAACGCGCGCAACAGTTTCGGCTGCAATTCGAGGCTAATCTCCGTAATCTCGTCCAACAGCAACGTCCCCGTGTCGGCCAACTGAAAGCGCCCGATCTTTCGCTCATGCGCCCCAGTGAACGAACCCTTCTCGTGACCAAACAGCTCGCTCTCCAAGAGGCCCGCCGACAACGCCGCGCAGTTCACTTTGATGAAAGGCTTGTCGCGGCGCGCGCCCGTGTGATGAATCGCCCGCGCAACCAATTCCTTTCCCGTGCCGCTTTCGCCGCGAATGAGAATCGTCGCCCTGCTGTCGGAGACTTTCTTGACCTGCTCATAGACCGCAAGCATCCCCGGGCTTTCGCCCACCATGGATGCGAAGTCGTAGGGTTGGTTCAGTTCCGACCTCAGATACCGGTTCTCCAACGCCATCCGCTCACGTTCGAGGGCGCGCGATACCGCCATCTCAAGCTCGTCCGGCGTGAAGGGTTTGAGAATGTAATCGTATGCGCCCGCCTTCAGCGCGGCCACCGCCGTCTCCACGGTCGCATAGGCGGTCATCATGATGATCGGTGTCGCGGGGCTTTCCTCGCCGATGGTCCGCAATACCTCCAGGCCATCCACTGGGGCCATCTTCAGGTCCGTCACGACGGCGTCAAAGCCGTGCTTGCGAAACGCCTCGATCCCCTCTTTCCCGTTCGATACCGCTCGGACCGTGTGTCCCGACCGTTCCAGCGCCTCTTGTACGTACTCGCGCATCAACGTTTCGTCGTCGATGACGAGTATCTGTGCTCTTGCCATGTGTGCTGCCAATCCCCTGCGTGTCTGCCCGATTGTCCGGAGGCCTGCTTAGCGTCGAAGATTCACGGTAACGAACGCCCTGCCTAACTCGCGCATGGCAACGTTACGTAGAACGTAGACCCTCTTCCCGGTTCACTGTCGACCTGTATGGCCCCTCCGTGCGTCTCTACGATTTTCGATGCGATCGCCAAGCCCAATCCCGTTCCCTTTTCCTTGGTCGTGAAGAATGGCGAAAACACCTTCTCGATTTGCTCGGCGGTCATTCCGCATCCCGTGTCGGATACCGCAAGCTTCACGACACCTGCGTCCCGCTCGCCTCGAATCACAATCTCGCCCTTCCCCTCGATACTCTGCGCGGCGTTGAGCAAAATGTTCATGAGTGCCTGCCGGATGCGATGCGAATCCGCGACCATGGTCAGTCGCGGTTCCACGAGATTCGATACGGTTATCAGCGACTCGTCGATCGTCATGTACGAAAGCGAGGCCGCGACGACTTCGTGGCAGGAGAACGTCTGCAATTGAAGTTGAATCGGCCGCGTGTATTCGAGCAGCTCGTTCACTACCCGTTCCAGCTCTTTCGCGCCCACTTGTATCCGGTCTACAAGCCTCGCACGCGGGTCGTTCTCCTCGATGTCGCGCGCCAGCAGCGCCGCGAACCCCCGAATGCCGCCCAGCGGATTTCGAATCTCGTGTGCAACGGTCGCTGCCATCTCTCCCAGAGCCGCCAATCGATCCTTCTGACGTACGCGGGTTCTCAACGCCTCGATCTCCGTCAAGTCTTGAAAGACCTTGACGCTTCCAATGTGCTTGCCGTCGCGATCCGACAGCGGCGAGTCGCACTCGCTTACCAGGACTGGCCGTCCATCTATCGTGCGCCATTCCATCGCATTGCGTCCTGGCGGGGCGGGAAATGCCCTTCCGAAGACGTCGCTGAACAAACGCCCGACGGTCTCGTCGGCCCGATAGCCAAGCACCCGCGAAGCCCCGTGGTTGAAGGTCGTTACAATCCCATCGGTGGTCACCGCAATCACGCCGTCGGACATCCCCTCCAAAATCGAATTCAGGTAGTCGCTCGTGAACGCGAGCTCGCGATTCTTCACCGCCAATTCGCGATCCATCTCCTGCATGCGTGTTTCCAGCAGACGATACGACTCCTCCATCGACTGCGTCGTCCGCGTGAATAGATCAAAGGCTTCCGCAAGGGCCTTTATGTCGACTTCCGCATTCGGCATTGTGAAGTAAAATCCACCATAGTAGCCCTGTTTTCGAACGGGCCTGCTCAAGTGCTTCTGCATCGCGAGGGCTAAATGTGTCTGTCCACATAGCCTGGATCGTCTTCTCCCGCGCGATACCGGCTCATATCTATTCGGCCCTTCCGGACTTGGCCGAGTTCTTGCCCAACTTCTTTCAAGCGCGCATCGATTCGCGAGACCACCTTGTCGTTCATCGCTATCAGGCGCGCCGCAAACTCTTCCATGCGCGAAGAGAGCGATTCTATCTCGGCGCGCTGCGCATCGCTTACGTCGTTCGCCCGTTGCCATTCCCGCAGCAAGATGTGGAACTCCTGCTCCAGGTCCTTGGTCTGAGCCGTCCATGCCGTCTGCTGATTCAGAATACTGTCCAGCACCCCTTCCTCGGCCGCCTCGTCCACTTCCGGGTACTCATTCAACATCAATTCATAGGCCGCTATCTGACGCTCCAAGCAATCTTTCAATCGACTGTAAATGTCCGGTCCCACGCCACACCCTACCCGCCTGCCGCTGTGGTCGCAGGGTCTAGATCTCGAGTTTGCGTCATTGCACCCTGGGGTGTCTCTGGAACCGATGCCGTAGATGGAGACTCAGGTAACGAAGAGGTTTCTTGCGGGCCGCGTGTCAACGATATCGGGACGTGCAACTTGAGCGATGCCTCGATGTAGGCCGCCTTGAGCTTGGCGTCTTCGCTGTAGCGAGAATCTACCGCGCCCACTTCTTTGAACAACACCAGACTTCGTTTCGGATCGTTCGCCATGAGCAGTGCATTGGCCCGCTGGAACTTCGCCCACGACGTGTCGTCCGTTGGCTCCAGGACACGTGGATCGTCCACCAGCACGTAGGTATCGGCCGCCGCTCGATAGTCTCCTTTCTTAAAGAGATGATCTCCGAGTATCAAGGCAGCCTCCTGCAACTCGGGGAGCTTCGCTCTATCCTTCTGCGCTTGGCTTTGAATATTCGATACCAGCACACGGGCGGACGCTTCGCGCCCCGAACCCAAATACGCCTTGAGCAAAGCCTGGTCCCCTTCGCGAGTACGCTGTTTCGGGTAGCTGTTTGCTGCCTTCTCCAGCATCTCCACGGCTCCATCCGCGTCGCCATTCATAAGCGCCTTGCCGTAATTCGTCAGGAAGCGATATGCCGCATCTTCGGGCAACTGAGCCGGATCTACTCGCTCCGCCACGGCAAGCCCGCTGCCGATTACGTTCGCTTGAAACATCACATCCGCGCATTCCGCCAGCACGGCGGATTCTTTCGTGAGTGCAGCAGCCTTCTCGTAATCCTCGGCAGCCCTTTCGATCAGGCCCAGGTCTCGGTAGATCGTACCGCGCGCCAGAAAGATGGGAAGTCGTTGCGGCTTCCTCGCATGAACCTGTTCCATTTCGTCCAAGTTCTCGAGCGCCTTCGTTGCCTCGCCGTTCTTATACAACATGTCCGCGAGCATGATTTGGCCGTCGAACGCCTCGGCGGACGATGGATACGTCGAGATAAGCTCTGTCAGGACCTTCTTCGTATCTTCCAATTCGCCGATTTTGGCAAGGCTTTGCGCCGTCGCCAACAGGTAGTCCGAGGTGTTCGATCCCGTGTGCAATCCCTCGGTCAGCCCTTCCGCTGCCGCCGCTTCATCTCCGGACAAAGACTGCATCGTGGAGTAGTTTCGAAGGAGTTCCGCATTTCCCGGGAATCGGCCTTTGGCATACGAGGCTACCCTCACCGCTTCTGGCCGCCTGCCCGATTGCTCCAAGATCTGGCTCAACTCCACATAGGCTTGAGGCGTCAGCTCCGACTCGGGGAAAAAGTCGATCAACTCGCGAAGCGTTTCTTCTGCCTCCTTCAGTTTTCCGTCTCCCCGGTACGCCTTGGCAAGCACGAGGTAAATGTTCTCGTGCCCTTCCGTCGAGGTCGCCATCTCAAGCCGTGCTTCCAAAAGCTTGATAGCCTCTCCGAATCGTCCGTCCTCTATTTCCATGCTGCCGAGTTTGCCGTAGGCGATGGAACCATTCAGCGAATTGGGTTCTCCTACCGCAACCTGGGTGTATAACCGGCGTGCCTCGTCCCGTTTGCCCAATGCATGCTGCGCGTCCCCTTGGAGCAGTCGCGCGTCAGATAGCATCGAAGATCCGGGAAAGCGATCAAGCAATTGCTGCAACACGCCCACAGCAGGTTCGGGGCGGCCAAGCTTCATGTACAGCCGGCCCAAGGCCATAAGCGTTTCGTCTTGCCGCGGAGCGGAACCGTAATCGTCCAGCGCCTGCTTGTACGTGTCCAGCGCGGCCACCGGCTGTTCGATCCGCTCGTACAATTCGGCCTTCCAACGCAGCAATTGGGCTGCATCCGGATTGGCCGGCTCCGACGCGATATGGGCGTCGATCATCGATTGAAGCCGATCGACCTCGCTCTCGGGCGCATCCTTCGGAAGCGCCTTATACGCGCTTTCGATCTCGAGCGTCTTCGCCTCGTGATCGCTCGGACTTGCGGTGCCCGTTTGACCGGCTTGGGCTACCTGAGCCGACGCAGTCTCGTGCTGTCCTTCTTTCGCCGTGCCTTGGGCTTCGTGAATGGTCTTCTCTGCGTCTGCCTTCGCCTTCTCCACTTCTGTTGTCGGTGTGGACAGACTCACCTCATCCAACTGCTGCCCCCTATTCGACATCAAGAAGAAGAACGTCGCCAACGTAAACACAAGTCCCGCGGCGATCGAGGCGACTTCCTTAATTCCCAATCGCGGAATCGGCATCCGCGAGTTGCGAAGCCGCGCAGCAGTCACCGGACCGCTGGGCATTGCCTCTTCTCCCGTCTCCCCAGTCGACGATGCCGATGAGTCCGCACGCGCCTCCGTCGCCGTCGCGTATCCCAATTCCGCCATGTCCGTGTCGCTGAGGTGAACGGCCCCGCTCGCTTCCACGGAACTTGGCGCAGTGTGCGGCAGCGAACTCAGCTCTTCCGGAGAGGGAATACCCAAGTCCTCCAAAACCGGCGGCTCTGCGTGCCCCTGCTTCGTGCCGGAAACAGGGGCGGCTGGTGGAACTGGGGCTAGTTTGCTCGCTTCGGCAAGCAGCGAATCGATGAGGTCCTGCGAAAGCGTCGCATCGTCTGCTTTCGTGCTCGTAGCTGCCGCGTCGACAGGCGGATTCGTAGGCGCGTGAGCCGCCTGCGCCAACAGCGAATCAATGAGGTCTTGCGACAGTGTCGCATCGCTCGCTTCTGGACTGGCTGCCGCCGCCGCGAGATTCTCCAGGCTGACGCTCTGCATCGCGTTCGACCGAATAGCCCTATCGACGGGGTCCACGATGATGGTGTCGTCTTGCCCTGAATCCGCCTTTGCATCGCCGCCAACCTTCGACAGGAGCGCATCCACGTCGTTTTGGTCCAGCACGGCCTCGTCCAGATTTGGGCGAATCTCCGCATCCATCGCAGCGGATGAGATACTACCCGCCGTCGTGATCGGAGCGTCCATTTCCAAATTGTCTAAAGGCACGTCCGTCGCATCCGCGCGGAGCAACTTGTCAATCTCTTCCTGAGAAAGTGTTCCGGTGAATGGAGAAGCTGAATCGTCGGCGTGAGGCGCTGCCTGAGCCGCCGCCAAATAGTCTTGCGTCTTCTGCGCAACTCCGGAATCGGGGCGGCCAATATTCTGAGCGGACGCCAGCATCCGATCTATTTCGTCTTGATCGAGCGACTCGCTGAGGGGCGCCGCTGGCTCGGGTGCAGGCGTAGGTGGCGGCGGCGGCGGGGAGATCTCCTGCGTTTGCATCCCCATGGAAGCAAGAAGCTTGTTGACCTCATCCTGATCCAACGGACCACTAGCCACTTCGCTTGCAGGAGTGGTGTCCAGACTCTCCGGAGTAGAGGAAGACAACAAGCGATCAATCTCGCCGCGCATCAACGCGTCGATCTCATTTTGACCCATGGGCCGTGCAGCCGCCAGATTCGATGCGGACGGCTTGTCAGGCGGAGGCGCCTGTGCTGGAAGCGTGATAGGCTCAGTTGGAACAGGAGCGGGAGCAGCAGCTTCGACCGCAGGCTTCTCCGCGGCGCTTGCCGTAGACTCCGAAGGCTGCGGCATTACGGCTTCGCCCTCACGAGTCGCCAGTACTCCATCCAACTCGTCTTGCTTTATTGCCCCGAGATTTACCTCGCTCATTTCTGCGGGTGGGGGAGGGGGTGGGGGTGCTAGCTTGGCTTCCGCGGCTCTTCGCTTCGCTTTTGCTTCCGCGCGCTGCTTCGCCACGATCGCCATCACCGCATCCAACTCGGACTGATCAAGCAGCGATGACGATGACTGCGAATCAGACCCGGCGCCAGAAGCCGTCGTATCGGCTTCCCCTTGATCCTTCACCGGCTCGTTGAATGCCTCTGGTGACACGCGTGTTCTGGCCTTATTGGACGACTATCCCATGCGGTCCCGGCCCCCCTGTTCGGCGGCCAAGCCCCAACATGTTGTATGATCGACGAAATACGAATCCTACCCTGGGTATTCTATCACGCCGGATACGCCGTGACAATCGCTAATCGGCAAGTTTTTCCCTGCCGTGCTCTGTGGTACGATGTCTGAGGGAAGGTTGACCGTCCGGCGACATTAGGAGTGCACATGGGCAGTTCCGGCTCGGACCAAAGCGCAGGGGCCTTTTCCCCGGATGGCCCCGACATACGCAAAGTCACCGCAGGCTTCGAACCTGGCGACCTCATCGCCGACCGCTATGAAGTAGTCGAAGTGCTGGGACGCGGGGGGATGGGAATCGTCTACCTCGTCAATGACCGCGAGACGAACCAGAAGCTCGCGCTGAAGTCGCTGCTTCCGCACTACGTCACGCACTCCCATGCCGTGAATCGATTCGTCCGCGAAGTCCGCGCCGCACGACAGCTCAATCACCCCTGCATCGTCAAAGTGTATGACGCCCGGCAACTCGGCTCGCTTATCTTCTACACCATGGAATATGTAGACGGAGTGAGCCTATTCAAATGGATGCGAAAACGCGGCAAGATGGGCCTGGGGTCGGTCGTGCGCATTCTGAGCCTGCTGTGTCACGCGCTCGGACACGCCCACCAGTTCACCATCCATCGCGACATCTCCCCCGATAACGTGATGGTCCTGCAGGACGGTTCCGTGAAGCTCCTCGATTTCGGCCTCGCCAAGTTACTCAACGTCGAATCCGCGTTCACGATGATCGGAGTCAGTCTCGGCAAGCAGCAATACATGGCGCCCGAACAACGCATCAGCGCTGCGGAAGTCGACAAGAGGGCGGACATCTACTCGCTGGGCGTCATGTTCTTCGAAATGCTGACCGCCGAACTGCCCAAGGACAATCTGCGGATTACCGATTTCCGGTCCGACTTGCCC
>JBHEKO010000248.1:0-8532 GCA_041859475.1 Candidatus Hydrogenedentales bacterium | reverse complement strand
TTCGCGTACAGCATTTTCGCGGCGGGTGGCGGCATCAAGGGCGGGCAGGTGATTGGCAAGACGGACGAGATCGGGTGGAACATTCTCGAAGACCCGGTCCACATCAACGATTTTCACGCGACGCTGATGAGGCTTTTCGGATTCGACCACGAACGGCTCACGTATCGCTTCCAGGGCCGCGACTTCCGCCTGACCGACGTGGCGGGCAAAGTCGTCGATAAGATGCTGGCGTAGACGCCTGGCTGGAGCACCCGCACCGGTATTCGCGGTGCTTAGCCTCGTGAAATACTTCTTCCGCGCCAAGCGTTCTTCCCTTGCAGGAAAACAGCATCATGGCGGAACAGGAACTTGTCTGCAGCGAAGTCTGGGGCGGCAACGGTAGCATTGCCACCGACCTGCTTGTGCCGGGAATGAAAGGCACCCTCTATTCACGCGCTTGTGGCGGACCCCATGGCGGGGACGTCTACTATTCCTCCGCGTGCGCCTCGGGGGTTCTCGCCCGGGTGTGCTTGGCGGATGTCGCGGGTCATGGAGAGACGGTCTCCCAGATTAGCGCGTGGCTTCATCAATCCATGCGAAAGACCATGCTGCGGGTCGATCCGAGCCGCGTCTTTTCTGCGTTGAACAAGCAGGTTTCGGCCTTCGGCGAGTCTACGCTGGCGACGGCAGCGTGCTTGAGTTTCGACGCAATGAGCGGGAAGCTTCGCTACTGTTATGCTGGGCATCCGCCAGTGCTCGTGAAGCGAGTTGGCGAAACCGTGTGGCACCCCCTCTCGATTCCATTCAGGCCGAGTCGGGAGGTTCGCAACTTGCCATTGGGCGTAGTCGAGCAAACCCGGTTCGACGTGGCTGTGGAACGGCTTTACCCCGGCGACCGCTTGTTTCTCTACTCCGACGGCGTGACGGAGACGCCGGATGCGGCGGGGACTCAGTTTGGGACGGAAGGATTGCTGACATTTCTGAACAAGCAAGGCGGCGGCGACATGGCCGATTTCGCCCGAGGCCTTGGAGAACGTCTCCAAGAATTCTCCGGTTCACAACACTTCGAACACGATGACGTGTCGTTTCTGATTCTGGAGGTCCTGCCGCGCCCCAGCCATTCGAAGGTCTATTACCTCGTCACGAATCAACTCAAGCGGCTTCGGCGAAAGCTCCAGCCCGCGTAGTAAGCGGCCAATTGCAATTGGACGTTTCGGCGAAACGTCCCTACCTTGCCCCAAGCACTTCGGTCAGGACTGCATCGACGCGGCTGCTGAATAGCGCATAGCCCTGGTCGTTCATGTGCAGTTTGTCTTCGCGTAGCAAGTCGGCGCGCGGCTCCCCTGCTGCATCCAACATATCCGGAAACACGTCCACAAACCGTAGCGCCGAATCGGATTTGCAGTAATCGGCCAGCAGGCGATTGGCTTCGCGCATGGTGTCGAGGAATTGCCGCCGTGCAATGCTCGGCTTGATGGACAGGGCGATGATCGGCGTATCCGGCAGTTTCTTTCGCACCGTGCTCACGAATTCCTTGAAATCCTCCAGCACTTGGCCGGCCGTGTTCTTGTTGGCGATATCGTTGTCGCCTGAGTAGAACACAATTACCTTCGGCGCGTAGGGGAACACAATCCGCTCGGCATAATACGTGGCATCGGCGATCTCGGATCCGCCAAACCCGCGATTGATCGTCACACGGTTGGGAAAGCACTTCTTCAAATCCCACCCGACGATCGTGGAACTCCCGACAAACAGAATCGCGTCGTGAGGCGGGGGCGTCTGTTTGTCCGCCTTCTCGAATGCCTGGATTGCGCTCTCCCACCGCTTCGGATCGCGGCCTTCGGCAAAACACACCCCAGCGATTGCCGCCAGCAGAAAAACACCACACACTATTCGCAAACGGAAGCCGTCAAATCGCACGTTCATTGAGTTGTCCTTTCCTGGTGCTTTCATGCACTCACCCCCTTCGCGATTATACGCGTAGAGGGTCCGAAAGGTTATGCGCCGACCGTATTGACAATAGGTCCAATCCGTCGGCTCCGCCCGATCCGTCCTATTCTCTTTCACGTTTTTTTCGCTCCCCCCTTGACAGCCGCCCTGAAGTGTGGTTCAATACTGCTGAAAAAGAATTCAGATTAATCTCGGGAGGCGGTTATGTCCAAAGGATTGACGCGGCGCCAGTCGGAAATCCTCCAGTTCATCGTGGATTGCATTCGCGAGCGGGGGATGCCCCCAACCATTGCCGAGATCGGCGAGGCATTCGGCATCGCGTCGACCAACGGCGTCAACGATCACCTGGTCGCTTTGGAGCGCAAGGGGTATATCGAACGGTCGTCGAAGGCGCGGTCCATTCACGTGACGGAGAAGGCGTCGGCGGGGCTGTATATCAGCGAAGTCGGAATATTGCCGATGGTGGGGCGCATCGCCGCGGGCCTGCCGATTCTGGCCGAAGAAAATCTCGAAGGGAGCGTACCGGTGACGTCGTCGCTGGCGCGTCCCGGCGGCTTCTGCTTGCGCGTGCAGGGCGAAAGCATGATCGAAGACGGCATCCTCGACGGCGACACGATCATCGTCGACCCCACGGCGCGACCGCAGACCGGGGATATCGTCGTTGCGCTCGTGAATGACGAGGCGACGGTCAAGCACTACTATCCGCACGGCGCGGTCGTTGAGCTTCGTCCCGCGAATGCGTCCATGTCGCCCATGCTGTATCCTGCGCAGTCGGTGCAGATTCAGGGCGTGGTTGTCGCGTTGCAGCGGACGATTCGTTAAGCCTTCTACTCGTGCCCGTAAAACCACTCGATGGCGTTGGCGATATCCGGGTGGCTGGCCACAACGGGATCGACGCGCAGACCCGACGCGAGTTCCACATCCTCTATCGCAATGAGGTCAAGGGGATTCGCCATCGCCAAGACCAGCATTTCGTCGGAAATGCGAACGGGGATACAGGCGTGGTGCCGGGCGAGGCGCCCGCTCACCAGACGCACCGCGGCATCATCCATCATGTCCGTATCGATGCGTAGATAGGGTAGCTTGAGTTGGCATGCCAGAACCTGCGCGACCACGTCGTCCTCAGTGAAGCCCAGTTCCACCAGGATTGAGCCCAACCGGCGTTGCGGCTGTTCCTGCTGCATGCGCAATGCATTGACGAGTTGTTCGCCGTTCAACGCGCCCGATTCGACGAGGATTTCGCCCAAGCGGCGGCGGCGCCCATCCGAGTCAAACCCCGAGAGGTTGAGTGAATCGTAGGCGATGCCGATGGGTGACTTTCGTTCGGGCATCTCCTCTTCTTGGACAACACCGCCGGGGGCCGGTTCGAAGAGGGCGGGTACGGCGTCCACGCGGTTGGTCAATGCTTGCATCTTGAGCAGCTCGGCACGCAACCGGGCCACGTCTTGCTCGATCTTCTCCAACTGATGCACTTTCGGAACGGTTCGCAACGAATCGCGGACGTACTGCACATCGTGCGCAATCTGCTCCGCTCGCTGGCGTTCGGATTCCGATAGCCGCTGAACTTCTTCCGTTCGCTGGGCCACGTCGTCGAGCCGGGTCAGCACATGCCGGACGCCGCTGACTTCGGAGCGCAGGTTCTCGATATCCTGCTGAAGCGCGGCATCCTTTTCTTTGGGACTACCCACGCCCGAATCCAGGGCCACTTCTTCGACCACGCTGGCCAGCCGTTCGATGTTGCCCCGGAACCCTTGCAGCGACTCATCAATCCCGGACTGGAATTGGCGCATGGACTCTTCCAGTTCCTCTCGAAGGGCGCTCAACTGCGGCTCGATGTCTTTCTGCGGACCCGGCACTTCAGGGTCTGTCCGTTCGCGCAACTCGGCCACGCTCGCGTCAATGCGGGACTCCAATTCGCGAATCCGCGGTTCCATGTCCGGTAGAGGCTTCGCCACTTCCGCGGCCACAGACTCCAATCGCGCTTCCAGGGCGCGAAGCTGCGGCGAGACATCCTGTTGCGGCTGTCCGAGGGTCGCGGCCAGGGTCTCCAGTCGCGTCTCCAAGGCTTGCAACCAAGGTGTCACATCGGGCGGCGGCGGCGTGATGGATGCGGCGACGGCCTCGATGCGCGATTCAAGCGCCTGCAATGCGGGCGCAGGATCGGGCGCGGGGTGCGCGACGACCCCTGCGAGGGCTTCGAGCCGAGACTCCAGTGTCTGAAATCTGGGCGTTGGGTCTGGTGCTGGTTGCGCAACGACCGCGGCGAGGGCTTCGAGTCGACACTCGAGTGCCTGAAGTCTGGGCGCTGGGTCTGGTGCTGGTTGCGCGAGAGCTTCGGCAATGGACTCAATACGGCTCTCCAAGCTCTGCAACTTGGGCATGAGATCCGGCACGGGTTGCGCGAGTGCCGCGGCCATTGATTCGATGCGAGACTCCAAGCCCTGGATCTTTGGCGAAGGATCGGGCTGGGGATTTGCCACCGCGGCGGCCACGGCCTCGATCCGAGACTCGATAGCACTGAACTTGGGGGTAAAGTCCGGTGCGGGCTTCGCCACAGCCGCAGCAACCGACTCAAGGCGCGTCTCGAGGGCCTGCAACTTCGGCGTGTGGTCCGGTATCGGCTTTGCCACGGCGGCAGCCAGAGACTCCAGTCGCGTTTCCAATGCCTGAAACCGCGGCGCATGGTCCGGCAGCGGCTTTGCCACGGCGGCGGCCAGAGACTCCAGTCGCGTTTCCAATGCCTGCAACTTCGGCGTGTGGTCCGGTACCGGCTTTGCCACGGCGGCGGCCAGAGACTCAAGGTGCGTTTCCAACGCCTGAAACCTCGGCGTGTGGTCCGGCAACGGCTTTGCCACGGCGGAGGCCAACGACTCCAGGCGCGTTTCCAGTGCCTGGAAGCGCGGCGCGGGATCCGGCAACGGTTTTGACACGGTGGCCGCCACGGCGTCAATGCGCGACTCCAGCGCCTTGAACTTGGGCGTGAGATCCGGCGCCGGCTTTGCCACAACCGTGGCAACGGCCTCAAGCTGCGACTCCAGCGCCTGTATCTTCGGCATTGGATCAGGCACTGGCTTTGTCACAATTGAAGCCAGGGAATCGACCTGGGCCTCCAATGACTGCACCTTCGGCGAAAGGTCGGGCATCGGATTTGGCACCGACGTAGCAACAGACTCCAGGCGCGACTCCAATTCCTGCAACCTTGGCGTCAGATCCGCGGGCGCGTCCGCCACGGCTGCGGCAATCAGGTCGAGCCGCTCTTCCAACGTATCGAGGCGCGGACTCAGATCCGGCTTCGGCTGGCTCAATGACTCCGCAATCGATTCCAAGCGTTCGGAAAGGCTTTGCATGGCGGCTTCGAGGTCGGATTGGACGGAACTCGGCACTCCGCCTCCCTCGCGGCGCACGCCTTCCACCGCGAGTTCAAGCTCATTTACCCGCGTGACGGAATGGCGGGCCGCCTGATTGGTCTGACGCAGCATGGCCTCCACGGCGGTGAACCGCTCCATGGCGGCGTCCAACGAGGCCGACAAGACCTCGAAGGCAGCCCCGGCTTCCGGAGTCGCCGCCCGCTTCGTCGCGACGGAGAGACGCTCCGTAAGGCCCGTGTACGCGCTGCTTACTTCCGTGCTCCAATCCTTGACGGCACTTTCCAATTTTCGAAAGATATCTTCTGCGCTGTTATCCATACTCACCTTGTCTGCGCTTTCGGTGGCGCGCAGGAGTTGCGTCCCGACTCGCTCTTCGACGATTGTAGGAGGCCGGTCCGAGATGGTCAAGGCGCTTGTTAAGGAGACCCTCCCATGAAACCAAGAATCCTGTTCGTCTGCCTTGTGCTGGTCCCGGCTCTTGCGAGTCTACTGGCCTCCGCATCCGATGCGGTCTTTCCCGGAATAACATGGGCGAAACGCACTCCGCGGGAGGTTGCGCTCGATCCGGCGGCTCTGGACGCCGTCCGCGACTTCTGCCAAGGGCGCGGCTGCGTGGTGCGGCATGGCATTCTCGTCTACGAATGGGGCGACACCGCCAAGGCCGGGGACGTCGCTTCCGCCGTGAAGCCTTGGTTTGCTCACTTCCTGTTTCGCGCCGTCGAGACAGGCAAGCTAAAGGATCTCGACACGCGCGTTGCCGAATTCGTGCCCGCGCTACGAGACATCAATCCAGGCCTCGACCACAAGGATCGCGGAATTACGTTTCGCCATCTCGCCACACAGACCTCGTGTTACGGCGTCTCGGAAGAGCCAGGCGAGGCATTCGACTACAACGACTGGCAGACCGCCCTCTTCTTCGACGCCCTCTTTCGCAAGGTCTACGGCGCCACTTCCGAAATCGTGGACGAGCACGTATTGCACGCAGGACTCACCGACGCGCTTCAATGCGAAGACAATCCTACGTTTCTCGTGTTCGGCGAGGATCGCGCAGGCCGCCTCGGCATTTCGCCGCGCGACTTTGCCCGGTTTGGATTGCTCTATCTGCACGAAGGGAATTGGAACGGCACGCGCCTTCTAAGCCGCAAACACGCCCGCATGGCCGTCACGAGTCCCCTGCCCGCGGACCTGCCCCGCACGCGCGGCACGGTGGCGGAAATGTGCCCCGATGCCCGCAGCATCGGCTCGCAGAAGATCCCCGACAATCAAACGGACCATAACGGCAGCTATTCGTATATGTGGTGGGTGAACGGCGTCGACCGCGATGGCAATCGCAATTGGCCGGATGCGCCAGCGGATGTGTTCGCCGCGCTTGGCCACGCCAACGGCATGCGCGGAATGGCCGTGTTTCCCAGCCTCGACCTAATCGTCTCCTGGAACGACACCACGCTTGGCGACATGCCCAAGGACTCCAACCCGCTCAACACCGTGTTTGGCCTCATTGCCCGCGCCGCGAAGGATTTGTAGCCGGCGCTAAGCGCCGAGACCAACTATCCAGAAGACCGACGCGATCAGGAGGGCAACGCATCCCCAAACGGCGATGAACCCCGCCATGCCTACCAGCGTGGGCATGGGAATCTCAAGGTCCGGGTGGTTGAAGAGTTTGCGCACGGGGGGCGGCGTCACTCCCGGCGGGAGCGTGAATGGCTCCAGGTGGGGCTCGTTGGGTTGAATGGGGGTGCGCAGGCATTCGTATAAGCGGTCCAGCTTGGCCTTCGGCACGCGCGGCGTCGCAAGGCTCACGAGAATACAGATTCCGAAACCTCCCGTCAGATACAGGAACATCTGCCACGATAATCGGAACTTGCCTTCCCACAGCATGAACTCCGGCAGATGCTGCACGGACCATGCGTGGAAGAAGCCGCGCGAGGTGAGAAGCGCGATTGCCAGGGCGACGATCGTCCCGGCCCATGCGGCTGCCACGGTAGTGCGCCGCCAGAAGAGCCCCAGCCAAAACGCCGCGCCCATCATGGCCTGCATGCGGAAAAACCATTCGAGGGCTTCGGGCACGGTGTTGAAGCTCAGGGCAAACCCGATACCACCGCAAACGATGGCAAACGCGGCAATCCGGCCCACCTTTACATAGTGCTGCTCCGTCTTGCTTCGCACGAAGCGGCGATAGAAGTTCTGCGTAAACAAGCCCGACGACGAAACCATGAAGGCGTCGCAGGAGGACATGATGGAAGCAAGAAGCGAGGCAAGGAAGAGGCCAACCAACCCAGGCATAATCGTGGGAAGTAGGTCACGCGCCATGGTTCCGAAGACCAGGTCTGGCTTAACGTCGGAGCGCCCTGCGTAGTAGACAACCGCGCAGAGCCCGGTGAGCATCCACGCGACGGTGCAGATGCGCTTCAAGAGATTCCCCCCGGTCATGCCCACGCGCCCGTCCATCTCGGTGCGGCCGCTGGCGCAATTCCCCATAACGTGAGGCTGCGTGACGACGCCGATCAGCGCGTTCGCGGCAAACATGAGCACGTGGAATCCGTTGATTTCGCCGGGCGCAACCAAGCTGAACATGCTGGGGTCGGCGATATTCTGGCGCAACCCTGTCATACCGCCTACGATCATCCAAGCCGACGGAAGCAGGATGAACGACATGACGATGGTGAGAATGCACTGCACAAAATCCGTCACGATGGCCGCTGCCAGACCACCGGCGATGCCGTAAATCACAAATAGCACGGTCATAACCGCGATGGCCAGATCGCTGCGGATGGCCCCACCCGACACGGCCTCTATCGTCGCGCCACATCCTTTCAACAGCACGCCCATATTCACGGTGAGCTGCATGACGCCGATGATCGCGTACAGCGCCGCCGTGTTTCCGTCGTAGCGCTGCTCGAAGAAGTCTCCCGTCGTGATGGCGCGCATGCGCCGAAAGACGGGCGCGATTATCCAATAGAAAGGCGTCGCAAAAAGCCACAGGAACTGATACCAGATGCCGGAAACGCCGTTGGTGTAGGTCTTCGACGATACCGCGACCGCATCGTTGCCGCTCGTGCCCGCGCCGAACGCGAAAAAGAGCATGAAGACCTTATTGAAGCGGCGCCCGCCCATGAAGAAATCCGCGGTGTCGTGAATCCCGCGCACGGTCCACACGCCTATCGCCGTAATCCCTATCAAATAGAGACCAAGGGCGAACCAATCCCAGCCGCCGATTCCGAGCATCGTCTTCCCC
>JBHEKO010000177.1:0-18819 GCA_041859475.1 Candidatus Hydrogenedentales bacterium | reverse complement strand
GAATACGCCCAATACTCGATGGACCTGCGTCGCCAGATGCGAGACGCACAGACCGACGAAGAGCGCCAGGTGCTGCAAGAACAATTGGAGCAGGCTTCGGCCACTACGCGCACCCTCGTCAAAGACCAGCAGGACTACTTGTTGCGCCAATCGTTGTCCACGAATGGAGTCGCGGACGCCGCGACCCAAGACGCCCTCATTAGCTCCATGCGCACCACTATGGAAAGCCCCTTCTTCCGCATGCCCATGGGTGGCGGAGGTGGTGGCGGCGGTCCATGGGGCGGCTCCTGGGGCGGACGAGGCGGCCCCCAAGGCCAGCGAGGCGGGGGCCAATAGGCGGAGGCTCCAGAGTCTTCTAGGCCTTCTTCGTCCCATAGGTCCTTGAAGTCCATTCCCCGCCCTCTTGATTTCACACCCCCACCCAACAACAATTACCTCACCAACGACTAAACCTTGCCCCGCTACCTACCATCAAAGGAATTGTGAGTGTTCAGTGTGAGGCGATACGCGGGCGCGTCTCGAAGGCTCCGATGAGACCTGAGTCCCCACGGGACGAGACGCTGCTTGTTCGCCGCGCTCAGGCGGGCGACGTGACGGCCTTCGAGGCGCTGTACCGCGCCCATCTAGGCCGGATCCACGCCCTTTGCCTGCGCATGACGGGCGACCGCGCCACCGCCGAAGACCTTACTCAGGAGGCATTTATACGTGCGTGGCAGCGGCTGGATTCGTTTCGCGGCGACAGCGCGTTCTACTCGTGGATCTATCGCCTCGCCGTGAACGTGGTGTTGGGAGACTTCCGGGTGAAGAAGAGATTGGCTGAGCGCGTCGCAAACTCGGAAGATGTGTCGGACCTGCCGCTGGCGGCCTTGGACCGCCCCGCCGGATTGCGCATGGATTTGGAGCAAGCCATCGCGACACTGCCGCCCGGAGCACGCGAAATCTTCGTTCTTCACGACGTGGAAGGCTATAAGCACGAAGAGATTGCGGAGATAACGGGCTTGGCGACAGGCACCTCGAAAGCCCACCTGCACCGCGCGCGCCGTTTGCTCAGGGAGCAACTTCAATGAATACAGACCGCGACCGGCTCCTCAACGAATACTTGGACGGAGCCCTTTCCGAGGACGAACGCCGTCGCGTCGAGGAAACCGTTTCGCTAGACCCATCCGCCGCGCGTGAATTGGCCGAACTCCAGCGCCTCGGCGCCCTAGCCCGTCAATTGCCGCCATCCCTCGAACCCTCCCGAGACCTATGGCCCGACATCGCCGGGCGCCTGCAAACCATGCCGCGGATTCAACCGGTGCGTCGAAGGCCCTGGCGGACCGCATTGGTGGCAGCCATGTTAGCCGGCGCTTTCATCGGAGGCGTTCTCGCGGCCCGAATGTGGCCAGGCGAAAGCGGGGGGGCCGGTTTCGACACTGCGGCAGCGCCCCAAGGAGGCGTGGTGTTCGCGGAGTTCCAGGCCGCCCGTTCGGAATACGCCGAAGCCCGCACGACTCTCTTGGCCTCACTCGAAATGAATAGAGAATCTCTCTCTCCCGAGACGCGAGCCGTTATCGACGACAATCTCGCGGTGATCAATCAAGCGGTCGCGGATATTGAGCATGCGCTCGCCAGCGATCCCAGCAACCGTAACCTGATGGAACTCCTTGTCGCCGCGTACGACGACGAGGTTGGACTCTTGCGCCAGGCCGTGGCATTGCCAAGAGAAATTTGATCGGAGAAGGCCCATGAACAGAACAACAGTCGCCCTCGTTGCCACAATGCTGACGGCCTGTGCGGCGTTTGCGCAAACCGCAATCAATGAGACACGCCCTGCGGGTCCCAATGGCACTGTCGAGGTGAGCAATGTCAAAGGCACCGTGACCGTCACGGGAGTCGAATCCAACGAGGTCAATGTCACGGGCACGCTCGGCAAAGGAAGCGATCGCCTTGACGTGTCGGGTTCGGGGTCTCGAATCAGCGTCTTCGTGGTGATTCCCAAGGAGCGCAACGACGTCGACCCCACGAACCTTGAACTTGCAGTCCCGAAAGACAGTTCGGTTGAAGTCGAATGCGTCAGCGGTACCATCAAAGTATCCGGGGTCTCCGGCAGAGTCCGTCTCAATACCGTCAATGGCGGCATTACGGTTGCCGATGCCAAGGGCGAGGCTTATCTGAAGACGGTCAACGGCAATATCGCGCTATCCGGTTCTCCAACCGACGCCGAAGTGGAGACCGTGCGAGGGGCGATTGGCATAAAGGGCGTGACCAGCCGCGTCAGCGCCGGGACCATCAATGGAACCGTCACTATTGAGGGTGAAGGCCTTAAGCGTCTGTCCACAAAGACGGTTCGTGGCAACATCTCGTTCGCCGGAAGCGTGGCGGACGACGCATCCGTTGACATTACATCGCAACAAGGCGGCATCAAGTTGAGCCTGCCCGAATCGACCCCCGCTTCGTTCGACCTGTCTACGTTCACGGGCAGTATCAGCAACAGCCTTGTCAGGGAAGCCCCGGCCACCGCGCAGAAATCCGTCGTGGGACAAGCCCTGCAATTCACAATCGGCGCAGGCAGCGCATCCATCCGCGCGCGCGCATTCAACGGAACCATCGAGGTCTCGAAGCGGTAATTCGGAGGGCGGACATTCTTGTCCGCCTCTTCGTCCTATGTCCGCCTCTTCGTCTTATGCTCCCCATCTGTCATCCCCGCTCATAACAAGTCCGATACGTCAGCGCCGGCCAATCACTCCTATTGTTCTTGCTTCCTCCCGCAGGCCCAGAGCGCTGCGGAAAGAACAAAGAGGGCGGGTACGAAAACCCGCCCTCCGAAATACAACCTCGTTATAGCGGCGGCGTTCTGCCGCCGCGAGAATCCCGTTACTTCGCAGCCGCACCTGCTTCGTCATGCCCTGTGACGGGCGCTCCCGCGACGTCCGCCTTGGCCCAGCTCTTGCCGATCGCGCGTTCAAGCGATGCATTTGCGATCGCGAAATCGCGCAAGGCCTGCACCAGAGCCGTCTCCGCGTTGGTGAGCGCAAGCTCGGCATCCAACGTGTCGCCCTGCGTGCCAACGCCTTCCTGGAACCGAAGCTCAGCGAGGCGCAACCCTTCTTCGGCCAGCTTGCGCGTGCCATTCTCACTGGATATCTTCGCCATCGAATCCTTGATCTGAATCAACGACTGAGTCACGTCCAATTCGATCAAGTGTTCGACATCCTCGATCTGATGCTCCAAACTGCTCAAGCGGGCTTTTGCTTCGGCCACGTCGTACTTGCGCTTGCCGCCCTTGTAGATATCCTGCTGAATCCCCACGCCAAACGTCCAACCGTCGGGCGAAGAGGAACCGCCATTGTCCGTATTCTTCCATTCAATGTTCGCGCCGACTTGCGGCTTGAATTGGCCTCGTACGCGGGTCACGTCCTGCTTCGCAGCCTCGACACCGCTCTTCAGCGCAAGGATCTCGGGCCGATGCTCGTAGGCATATTTCACGAGCTCGGAAAGCTCCGGCGTTGCGGGCTGCCAATCCAGCTTCGTCGCCAAGGTGACCGGCCTATTCTGCGGCACCGCGATGATGCGGCGAAGATTTGCCTGCGCAAGCTTTTGCACGTTGTGTGCTTCGACCAGTGTCGCCTTGCGGCTTCCCAACTCGGTGTCCGCGCGAAGCACTTCAAAACTGCTTGTCATACCGACGTCGAACATCTGCTGCGCATCCGAACGGTTACGCTCGAACGTGCGCACGCTTGCTTCCGCCACGCGCACCAGCGCCGCCGATGTCGCCGCGTCGTAGTAGGCCTTCTTGGCGTCGAACTCAAGTTCAGCCAGTGTCACTTCCTTTTGCCATTCCTGCGACTCCGCCAGGAACTTCGCCGCTTTGATCCCCGCCCGGATTTGGCCGCCCGCGTACAGTACCTGGTCAAGCGTGACTTTGTCCTCGCGAATGACGTCCGGTATTTCCATCGCCTTGGCCGTTAGCCGGTTCGTGATCACGGACTTGGCAACCAAATAAATCGCGCCGCGCAGCAGTAACCCGCTGCCAATAATGCCGCCTTGCCCCTGCTGGCCACCTCCAATGAAACTGCCCCCGAGTCCACCCCCAAGACCGCCGCTGCTCATGCCGCTGAGCGCGCTCGAACCGGCGTGAATGTTCAACTCCGTATGCGCGAATCCCATCGACCCCGACAACTGGGGCAGCATCGCGGACCGCGCCTGGCCAATCCTGGCTTTGGATGCGTCGACATCATCCTGAGCGACAAACGCCTTCGCATTCTGCGTCAACGCCATCTGGACACACGTTTCCGCGGACAGAGCCAATGGATCTCCCGCGGGCTCTTCGGGGACCTGGTTCTGGGCGTCAAGAAACTGGTCTATTCCGCCCAAGAATTCATTTATGCTCTCATATCCGTCCAGCGAACTCCCCCGGGAGTAGCCAGGCGGCGTGGCGGGAGTACTTTCAGCCGCTTCAACTGCCGCGGGGGCCGGCGAGGCGGGAGCCGCTTGCGCCGGATCCTGAGCGAAAACCGCACACGAACCCAGAGCGAAAAGCGCGATTACAATACGTTTCATGGTAGGCCTCTGTTGAATATCGTTTCACCCCTTCTGGAGTGTACAATCATACGCCTCCCCCGAATCTCGTGCAAACGAATACGGCACGGGCGCACGCGGCAAGCGGGGAGATGCACTGGGTATTATTATTGCGCTGAACCAAGCGGAGGTAGATTGATCATGAGTGCGCGAATCAAATTGACCGCGGTCGTGTGCTGTGCATTGTGGCTCGTTGCTTCGGCTGTCGCGGCGCCACGCGTTTTCAAAGGGGAAGATCTTCACGTTGACGGCGGAGTCCTTCAGAAAGGCAGCACCAAGTACACCCTGCGAGCCATTGAGGCTCCCGAACTTGCGAAGCCGGGCCTTGCCAAGCCCGACATCATGGCTGCACTCAATCGCCTTGCGGATGTCGGAGCTTCCTGCGCCCTGGTCGAACTCTCCGGCGTCAGCGAATCGGGTAGAAGCATCAGCGACGAAGGCAAACAAATCGTGCGCACGCTTTGCGAAAGCGTTAACGGTCGCCACATGGGCGTCGTGTGCAGGGTCTTCGGCCCCAATGCACCCGACACCGAGCGCTATCGGAAGCGCGTCGCCAAAGCCGCCGCGAAGGCGTTTCGCGACACCCGCCAAGTCCTCTTTCTATTTGACGGACCCCACAGCAAAGATGCCGTCAAGGTATTCCACCGGTACGCTCCCATGGTCGCGACGGTCGCCCCGGAAGGCGGCGATATGATACTGGCCACCGCGCCCGTCCAGTCTGCCAAGAAGCCTGTCGTGTTGTCGGGAACGCTTCCCGAAGTGTTGAACGAAGACGTGCATGTCATCTTGCCCGCCGGCGACGCAAGCTACGCCAGCCTCGACAAGGCGTGCGCCGATCCTCTCGAATCGCAGCCGTGGACTCCCGACAATTCCAGCCTGACGGAGCAGGAACGCGCCGAGGGTTGGATTGCCTTGTTCGACGGCAAGACCAAGAACGGATGGATCGTGCTCGGCGATGAGAATGCCTGGGAAGTGCGCGACGGCGTGCTTCAGCGGATCGCGGCCGGTTCGCGCGGGCTCCGCTCAATCGAACGCTATAGCGACTTCGTCCTTCGCTGGGAATGGTGCTTGCCAGAGGGAGGCAACAACGGCGTTCACTTGCGCGCTCCGCGTGTTGCCCGCGCCTCCCGCATTGGCATTGAGTACCAGATGCTCGGCGACTTCGGAAAAGCGCCCGACAAAAACAGCACGGGGTCCATCTACGATGTCGTTCCTCCGACGGAAAACGCCGTCAAACCCAACGGCGAATGGAACACGAGTGAAGTGACGCTCAGCGGCACGCACGTGAAGTACGTGCTGAACGGCGTCACGGTACAAGACTTGGACATGAACGACAATGAAGACCTGCGCCCCAGGCTGCGCAAAGGCTTCATCGTGTTGACCGAGCATAGCAGCGTCGTCAAGTACCGGAGTATTCGCCTGAAGAAACTGTAGTCCCAACAACGAGGGGGCGTCATGGGGTTCTTGGCCTTGGCGGGAGTGGTTCTGGCCGCGGCGAGCAATAGCGCGGAGATCTCGGATTTCGCGACCTTCGAAGCCTCTCAACTTCGCTGTGTCGTCGGAAACAATAAGCCCTGGGGCAAGCACAAGCCCGGCTACAACGGCGTCTTTGAGCTGCACGCTCCCGGCGAAGCCGAATCCGCCTACGTGCCGCTCTACGCGGGCGTCAATCTTGAACACTACTTCGACGCGCGTCCGCGCCATCAAGACGACGCCGTGTTCTTCGAACCTCGGCGCTTTCCCATGGAGCTTTATCGCGTCGGCGAACACGCGGTCGAACTCCACCAAGACCCGACGCCCTTCTACGGCGTGGAAAGCTGGACCCGGTTCTCGGTCAGCGAGCCCTACTACCTGAACGTCGATTTCCGCATCGTACCGCGCCGGGCCGTGTTCAAGGCGGGTTTATGGGCGTGTTCTGGGCGTCGTACATCAATGCCCCCGAAAACAAGAGCATGTACTTTCTAGGGCCGGGCAGCAATCTCAAGGCCCCTCAATGGCTACAACTCTGCGCCCAAGAGCACGGTCGCGACAGCACGGTGCGCTTCGAAGGCGACACCATGAACCTCGAACTCTCCACGGAGGCATCGACGCTCTTTAGCAGCATGTCGCCCTTGCGCTATTCGCAGCCGTTCTTCTACGGGCGCGTGCGCGACAAGGTCATCATCTACATCTTCAAGCCCAATCCTTACCTGCGTTTTGCCCATTCGCCCAGCGGGGGCGGCAAGACGGACAAGGGCGACGATACGAACCCCGCGTGGGATTTTCAGATGGTCATTCCGAACTACGAATTGAATAAGGACTACCGTCTGAACCTTCGCGTCGTGTACAAGGAATGGAAGGGCCGCGAAGACGTCTTGGACGAAGTCCGGAAGTTTCAGTCCGCGAACGAACAATAGCGCGCAAGCAGACAGCGCCCGCCCTCCACGACAGGCGTCTTCGCTCAGCAAAATGGAACACGACATCAACGCCCATATCCGGCCGTCATACCTCAAATCCATGCGGAGCCTGTTGCTCGCCTGGTACCGCGCCGAGGCGCGCGACCTGCCGTGGCGCCGTACCAAGGACCCCTATGCGGTCTGGCTTTCGGAGGTCATGCTGCAACAGACCCGCGTCGATCAGGGCACTCCCTACTTCGAGCGCTTTCTGCGTGCCTTTCCTACTGTGCATGACCTCGCGTGCGCATCGGAGGACGAGGTCCTCAAACTGTGGGAAGGCCTCGGCTACTATTCGCGCGCACGCAACCTGCATCGGGCCGCCCGCATCGTCGCCAACGAGCGAAACGGCGCGTTTCCGGATTCCGCGGCGGAGCTGGAAAAACTCCCCGGCATCGGACGATACACCGCCGGGGCCATCGCAAGCATTGCTTTCGGCGAGCGCGCACCCATTCTCGATGGGAATGTCGTCCGCGTGCTTTCGCGTCTCTTCGACATCGCCGAATCCACGGACAAGACGGACACACGGGCGCGTCTGTGGTCCTTGGCGGCAACGTTGGTGCCCGAAAGCGCGCCAGGCGACTTCAATCAGGCGCTGATGGAGTTGGGCGCGCGCGTGTGCACCCCCAAGAATCCGAATTGCTCGTCTTGTCCGGTGCGCTTGCGTTGTGAGGCGCGGCGGCTCGAGGTGCAGGAAGAGCGGCCCGTGCGAAACGCAAAGAAGACGGTTCCACACCACGAGTGTGTCGTCGCGGTCGTGAAACGCAACGGACGCTACCTAATCGGGAAACGTCCTCCGAGCGGCTTGTTGGGAGGATTGTGGGAATTTCCTGGGGGAAGAGTGGCCTCGAGAGAATCCCACGAGAAGGCCCTCGTGCGCTTCATGCTCGAAACCCTGGATGTTCACGTGCAAGCAGGGGGATTGATCGCGTGCGTCAAGCACGCCTACTCCCATTTCCGCGTAACGCTGAACGTGTATCGCTGCGAATTGCTGGAGGGAACCCCGTCGTCTTCGGCGTATACGGAAATCAAATGGGCGCCGCGCGCGCACTTCGACCGTTACGCATTTCCGAAAGCGAACCTCAAGTTCCTGCCGCTGCTATGATCCCGTGCCCGCGCCTGACCCTTCCGCGGACAGCTTGCGCAATTCCGATTTTAGAATCTTCCCCGTGGGACCCATCGGCAGCGTATCGACGATCTCCACGTGGCGCGGATACTTGTACGACGCCATTTCCTTCTTGGACCACGCGATAATTTCGCTTGGCGTAATCTTCGTCCCGTTCGTGAGGATGACGTATGCCTTTACCTCTTCGCCGTACTCTTCGTGCGGGACGCCAACAACCGCCGCGAGCGAAATGGCGGGATGCATCATCAGCACTTCTTCGATCTCGCGGGGATACACATTGAACCCGCCTCGTATGATCATGTCCTTCGAACGATCGACGATATAGTAATAGCCTTCTTCGTCCTTGTATCCGATGTCCCCGCTGTGAAACCAACCCCCGCGAAACGCCTCGTCGTTGGCCTCATCATGCCGGTAATACCCCTTCATGATGTTGTGCCCTCGAATCACTATCTCGCCCCGCTCGCCAGTCTCCTGCTCCCGCATTGCGTCGTCGACGATCATCATTTCGACGCCCCACACGGGCAGCCCTACCGACCCGGGTTTGCGCGGCTTGTCGGGCCGGTTGAAGCTCGCCACCGGCGAGGTCTCCGAAAGCCCGTAGCCCTCCAGTATCTTTGCGCCGAACTTCTCGTCGAATTTCCGCAAGACCTCCACAGGCAAGGCCGCGGCGCCCGAACTGCACAGCCGCAACGTCTGGGAAATCTTTTTCAGGTCGAAGGTGTCCAGTTGCGGATGATTCAAAAGTTCCCAATACATCGTCGGAACGCCTGCGAACACCGTGATGCCGTCGTTCTGAAACGACTTTAGCACCTCATCCGCATCGAAGCGCGGCAGCAGCACCAACGTCGCGCCCGACAAGAACCCCGCGTGCATCTGACACGTGTATCCAAAGGAATGGAACAAGGGCAGTACCACGAGAATCTTCTCGTTCTTGCCGAAGCTGCTCATGTCGCGCAAGGTCCAACAATTCACCACGATGTTGAAATGCGAAAGCTCCGCTCCCTTGGGGCGGCCTGTCGTTCCCGACGTATAGATGATTGTGCACGTGTCGTCCGGACGTGTGGGCACAGTCTCGAACGTCACGGGGTGCGGCCCCATCAACTCCATCAACGTAGGCACGCCCGGAATCGGCGATGCGGCCCCGGGGGTCCATGGAACGATCCAGAAATGCTCGCAGGTCTGCGCCTCCTTGAAGCCCGCGTAGCCTTCTTCCGCAATGCGCAGATGCTCCGTACCCTCGAAGCAGATGTATCCCACCGCTTCCGAATCCGAGAGGTGGTAGGCAATCTCGCGCCGCTTCAACAATACGTTCAACGGCACCACGACCGCGCCTGCCTTTAGAATGCCGTACACGATGATCGGAAAGTACGGCAGGTTGGGGCACGATACCGCTATCTTGTCGCCCTTACGGACTCCCGCCGCAATGAGCCCATGCGCAACTTGGTTTGCCATTTCGTTGATTTGGCGGTACGTAAACCGATACTGACGAAACAGGATCGCCGTCTTTTCCGGCTGTTCCCGCGCGGTGTTTTCCAACAAGACGGATAAATTCAGCATCGTAAGATTGCGCCTCCCTGCATCCGAACAGAACCTGACCCGATGGAATGTACTTCGCCCGGCTTCCCGGGCCTCAAAGTTCGTGTTGATTTCAAGTTGCCCGTTAGACGCGCGCGGCATTCTCAGTCTGTTTTCGGAGTTCGGCCTTCAGTATTTTTCCCGAGGGACCCATGGGCAGGGTCTTCACCATCTCCACCGACCGAGGGTACTTGTAGGCCGCCATCTGCGTCTTGCTCCACTCGATAATCTCTTGAGGCGTCGTCTTTGACCCCACTTGCGGAATCACATAGGCTTTAATTTCTTCGCCATATTCATCGTGGGGTACACCGACGACCGCGGCCAGCGAGATCTCGGGATGCATCATCAGCACCTCCTCGATCTCGCGCGGGTACACGTTGAACCCGCCCCGAATAATCATGTCCTTGATGCGGTCGACAATGAAGAAGTACCCATCCTGGTCTTTGTACCCGATGTCGCCCGTGTGGAACCAGCCGCCCTGGAATGCCTCGTCATTTGCCTCGTCGCGTTTGTAATAGCCCTTCATGACGTTGTGCCCGCGAACGACAATTTCCCCGGGTTGGCCCGCGGGAAGCTCATTCATATCGCGATCCGCAACCATCATTTCGACACCCCATACAGGCACACCGATCGAGCCAATTTTCTGAGGGATGTCCACCCGGTTGAAACTCGCCGTCGGCGACGTCTCCGAGAGGCCGTACCCCTCAAGGATCTTGATGTTGAACTTCTCCTGGAACTGAGTCATCACGTCGACGGGCATCGCCGCGCCGCCCGATACGCCCAGACGCAGGCTCTTCGCGATCTTCTCGATGTCGAACTTGTGAATTTCCGAATAGTTCAGAAGGTCCCAGTACATCGTCGGAACACCCGCGAAAAGCGTTACGTTCTCATCCTGAAAGATGCGCAGGACATCGTCGGCGTCGAAACGAGGCAACAGGATCATCGTGGCCCCGCCAAGCACGCACGTGTTCAACAACGCCGACAATCCGAACGAATGAAAGAGCGGAAGCACCGCCAGCGTGATGTCGTCTGGGCGCCCGTGGATCAGCTCGCGCGAAACCATGCAGTTGAGCAGCATATTCGAGTTCGTGAGCTCCGCCCCTTTGGGCCTGCCCGTCGTCCCCGACGTGTAGATAATCAGGCATGTGTCGTCCGGACGGCACTGCACCGTATCGAACGTCGTTGGCTGGTCGCGCATCATGTCCCACAAGGTCGGCACCCCGGGCAAAGGCGATTCGCCCATCGGGGCCAGCGGAATGGTCCACATGTGCTCACACGTGCCGCAGTCCTGGAATCCTTCGTACCCATACTGCGACATCGGCAATTCGGGCGGCCCCTCAAAGCAGATGTACGCGACCGAGTCGGAGTCGCTCAGGTGGTAGGCGATTTCGCGGGGCCGCAACAACACGTTCAAAGGAACGAAGACCGCACCTGCCTTGAGAATGCCAAAGTACACGATGGGGAAGTAGGGCAAGTTGGGGCAGGTTAAGGCAACTTTGTCGCCCTTTCGCACCCCGGCATTCCGCAGTCCGTTGGCCACTTGATTGGCCATGTCATTGACTTGGCTGTAGGTGAACCGGAATCCGCGAAAAACGATCGCCGTATGATCCGGACGTTCGCGGGCGCTGTTCTCCAAGATCACAGCCAGGTTGAGCATAGGTCTCCACTCCCGTTATCCATGTTGCATGGACACTTCGCCACCGGAACCTGCTTGCAGCAATTCGCTTACCGGCCCTTCATCCTTAGCGGAGAGTAGGGCTCTTGTCAAGAAGTTTCTTGAACGCGGGACTCCTGTCCGAGCGGGGCCGATATGCGATCCAATATTACTCGTAGCGCAGGGCCTCGACAGGGTCCACGCTGGATGCCTTCAACGCAGGGTATGCCCCGAAGAACACCCCGACGGCCATGCTAAAGAAGAACGCCAGAAGGATGGACCAGTTGGACACGAACACGGGAAACATGGGGTACGCGGTCCGCAAGACGAAGCTGCCCCCATAGGCCAACGCGATTCCGATTGATCCGCCGATCGAACTTAACGTCACCGACTCGATCGCGAATTGCAGCGCTATGTCCTTCTGAGTCGCGCCCACGGCTTTCCGAACGCCCACTTCGCGCGTCCGCTCGCGCACTGAAACCAACATGATGTTCATGATCCCGATTCCGCCCACCAGCAGCGAGATCGACGCGATGCCCGCGAGCATCACCTTCATCGCCGTGAAGATCTTGCCGAACGTAGCGAGGATCGAGGTCTGATCGGTAATCGTGAAGTCTTCCACATAGTCGTGCGCCGCCGTGAGGATTTCTTTCGCCGACCTCGTCGCGACCTTCACGTCTTCCGGGCTCCCCGCGCGCACGACAATCTGAAACAGACGGTCTTCTCCGCCGTAAAACAACTGTTGTCCGCTCTTCAACGGGATGACCACGAGATCGTCGATATTGATGCCCAACGTCACGCCGCGCTTCTCGAGAATCCCCACCACCGTATGCCCGGAACGATTGATCGAAACCTTCTCGTTCAGCGGATTCTTATCGCCGAAAAGCTCTTCCTTGACCTTCGTGCCCAAAATGCAGACCTTGTTGTTCTTCTCCAAGTCCTGCTGCTGGATGAATCGCCCCACCGTTACATGCAGGTTTCGGGCGATCTCAAAGGCGGGCGTGACGCCAAGAATCATCGTGTTGCGGCGCCGTTCCTTGTATTGCACCGCGCCTGACCCCAGCACGACTGGCGAGACGGCCTTCATTCCGGCTCCGCGCCGGTCAAGCTCCTTGGCATTCTCGTACGAGAGCTTGCGGAAACTCCCGGCGATGACCGGCATCATCCCCGATGTCTCTTGCTTGCCGGGAGTGATGATCAGGATGTTGCTGCCCATGCCCGAGAATTCCTTCTCGACATAGGCCTGCGCGGCCTCGCCAAGCGTGATCAACATGATCACCGACATTACGCCGATAATCACGCCTAGCATCGTCAGGGTCGATCGCACCTTATTCTGCGCGATCGAATCCAATGCAACGCGCATGTATTCGAGCGGACTCATTGCGTGTCCAGGCTATCCACCACCTTGACGCGAACGCCGTCCGCCAAATCGGCCAGCGACACCGACGTGATGAGCATATCGCCTTCCTGCATGCCCTCGGTTATCTCGACGGTGTTCCAGTTTCCCAGACCCGTCTTGATGTCGCGGCGCCGCGCTCGGCCGCCATCGACGACATAGGCCGCCTCGCCGCGGATGAGCGATTCCGTCGGTGCGAACAGCACGTTTTCTTTCTCGCTGATCAGAATGACGACATCCGCCGACATGCCCGGCAAGAACTTCTCCACACTGTCCTCGACCTTGATGCGAATATTCAGTGTCCGGCTCAAATCCGGATTCATCGTCACGACCGGCGAGATAAACTCGACTACGCCCACGAAGTCAACGTCGCGGTACGCATCCAAATTGATGCGCGCCTTCTGACCGAGCTTGATCTCGGCTGCGTTTGCCTCGTCGAACGGCGCTTCCACATAGCTGTCGTTTGGCTCCACAAGCTGGAGCAAGGGCATGCCCATCGTTACGGCCTCGCCCTTGTCGCGCATGATCTTGGCGATGACGCCGCCGAACGGGGCTTTTACCATCGTGTTCTCGCGCGCCGCCGTCGCAACCTGAATGGCCGCCTCCAACTGTTCGATGTTCGCCTCGGCCATCTTAATTTCTTCTTGGCGGACCAGGTTCTCGCCTTGGCTAGCCTTCGCCGCGGAAGCCGATTCCGTGGACACCTTGAGCGCGAGGGATGCCTTGTCGAGATCGCCCTTCGAGATGGCGCCGCGTTCGCTCAACGCCTTGATTCGCTCGAAGTCCACCTTCGCCTGTTGAAGCTGCGCGGCGGTCTGGCCCACTTGGGTTCCCGAGACGCGCTCGTAGATCCCCGCCGCCATCTTCGCCTGCTCAAGACGCGACTGACCGACCCGCAGGTTCGCCTCCGCCAGTTTTACCTGGGCATCCAACTCGGCGCGATTCATCTCGACGAGCAGTTCGCCCTCCTCGACGCGGTCACCTTCCGCGTGGGGCACATTGACTACCGTCCCCATGGAACTCGAGGCCACCATCGAATCGAGACGCGGCATCACCGTGCCCGACGCAATGGCCGTGGCCGTCTGTTCGACCCGTCCCTTTTCAAGTGCAATCGCCGTTACTTCCACGACCGGCTCGCGCGTCAGCATGTACACCACCGGCGCTGCCAATACACCGAGGATAATCAGCCAACCGGCTACTTGTGGTCCCACTCGCCTTTGTTTCGCCATTCGTCTTTCACCAGATTGCCGTCACGAAAGCTCATGATGCGAACGGCGTGCTCCGCCACATCGCGTTCATGAGTCACCATGACGATTGTGTTGCCTTGTTCGTGCAATTCGTTGAACAGCGCGAGAATGCTCTCGCCGCTTTGAGAATCCAGGTTTCCGGTCGGCTCATCCGCAAATAGAATAGACGGTTTGTTCACCAAGGCCCGCGCGATCGCAACACGCTGACGTTGACCTCCCGACAATTCATTCGGCTTGTGATACATCCGGTCCGTCAGCCCAACGGCCTCCAATGCCTGCTTGGCGCGTTCGGCGCGATCTTTACGCGATACGCCATCGTAGAGCAATGGCAATTCGACATTCGCCAGCGCTGTCGTCCGTGCCAGCAAATTGAAGTTCTGAAAGATGAAGCCGATCTCGTGGTTCCGCAATTGCGCCAGCCGGCTCTCCGGAAGCGCCGCTACCGAAACCCCGTCAAGCCAATAGTCTCCCGACGTTTGCCGGGAAAGGCACCCCAGAATATCCATCAGGGTCGTCTTGCCGGAACCGGACGGCCCCATGACCGCCACAAACGATCCTCTCTGTATCTCGAAGGACGCCCCCCGCAAGGCATGCACCACCGTCTCACCCATCACGAATTGCTTGGTGAGGTCCTTGACTTCGATAAGGGCTTTTGACTGCTCTGCGCTACTCATTGCTCGGGTTTGTCTTGCGTGCAGACGTCTTCTCTGCGCTTCATTACCGGACTTCGCAACGTGAATACTTTCCCTCGGGCGCGTGCCACCTTTCACAAGACGAGAAGCTGCGCATCTTCTTCACCATGGGCTCTTTGTGGACAGGCGGGGCCGCTGACGCCAATGAGTTGACATTCAATACCTGGACGCCAACGCGGGAATATACCTCTATCCGCGCGCCAGACGCAATTGCTCCACTTAGACTCGCACGGAGTGGTACGGGTTTTGGCCTGTATGGACTCGAATCCGGCCACGTCCCCAAGGGATGAACTTGGACCCGAACGTTACTCTTCCGGCGGTGCGGGCGGCCTGATGCTCCGTATGAAGCCAATCGGCGGCTCTGCCGCAGGAGTCTCTATGTCGACGCCAAGGCGCTGCATCAGCGTGCCCTCAGCCAATTCCAGGTCGGTCAACGCCTTCTCAAAGTCGATGATCGACTGCACTTCCTGGACCTGCGCGGTTGCTAAGTCTTCCTGGACTCGCAGCACTTCGAAGCTCGTGGTTACGCCAAGCTTCAGCCGCTTTTCCTCGGCTTCCACGTTCGTTTCTTGAAGCGCACGCGCTTGGCGGCTGCTCTCGACAAGAATCCGGCTCGTGCCGGTAGTGCGCACCGCGCTACGCACGTTGAGCGTCAAATCCGCCATGGTCTTCTTCAGGCGCTCCTCGGCCTGACGCTTGGTCTGATTGGCCTTCTCGTACGCGCCGCGCCCGCTCCGGTTGGTGATCGGCACCGAACCCGTCAGCGAGAGACTGTAGCTGTTGTCGTCGCGTTCCGTTACGCCTTTGAAGACCGTCTTGGCCTCCGCGCCTCGCGCCCCCTGGAACACGCTTCCTGCGATGTCCAGCTGAGGCAACATGTCATTGGCCGCGCGCAACCGTTCGATCGTCGCGCTGTCTATCTCCAGACTCGCCGACTTCATCTCCGGGCGGTTCTCCAAAGCGGTCTTGATGCTCACCGACTCGTCCAGATCCAGTTCCTCCGGTTGGGGGCGGTCCGTCGGCATGATCTGCAATGCCGAGAAATTGGTGTCGTCGCGCATTTCCATCAGCAGCTTCAGTCGATCTTCCGCTGCAAGTACCTGGGCCCGAGCCGATATCACGTCGCCCGTGCGCTGCGCCACGCTCGCTTTGGCTTGAACTACTTCCAACGCCGCGCCCGTACCAATTTCCAGCCTGCGCTGATTCACCTCAAGCAACCGCTCCGCATTCGCAAGAGACTGCTGCCGCACGCGCGCCTGCTCGTGAGCGCCTACCAAGTCCCAATACGCCTTGACGACTTCCGAAGTCGTCGTCATGACCTGCTGTTCGAATTGCGTCTCTGCGATCTTCCTGCTGTTTTTCGCGATGCGAATGCGCGCAAGGTTCGCCTTCTTGCCGCGCCCCTTGAGCAAGGGTTGCGTCACCGAAAACGTGAGACCGCCGCTGTACTCCGATACGAAGTTGTTGTACGTGGACTGCTCGTCCGAAATCTCGAACTTCACCTCGTACTGCGTACCCCAAGGGATCTTGCCCTGCAACGTCGCTTGAGTCTGATCCATGTCGTTTTCAATGACGGTCGACGTGTCGCCACCGCCCGTGAACCGGCTGATCCCCGCCTTGAAGACCTTTCCCAACATGCTCAGGATACGAATCCCGGAAGTGAGACTGCTCAAACTGCTGTTGCTGTTGTTGCCAAGTCCAAGGCCAAGATTGCCCAAGCCGCCAAATCCGCTGCTTCCACCGAGGCCGCTCAGCAAGCTGCTGCCGCCACCGAGCCCACTCAGCAAGCCGCTGCCGCCGCCCAGACCGCCCGTGAAGCTCTGGATCTGAGAGGATGCCGTATTTTCCGAATGCGAAGTCGACGTCACGGACTTCAAAATCGGATCGAACTCGCCCTTGGCAGCCAGGATATCGCCGTCCGCCTTGAGCGCTTCGTAGGAGGTGACAATGATGTCGCGATTCGACTTCAATGCCGCGTCCACGCATTGCTGCAACGACATCTCCACTTTTTCACGCGTACCTTGCGTATCAAGCTCTTTGTAGAGTGTGTCCAGGGAAATGGCATTCAAATCGATGGTGCCGCCCGGCGTCTTGATCTGCCCGGCCTTAATCTCTTGCTCAGGCGAAGGCGCCGAAGGTTCTGCCGCTGCAACGCGGCCTGTGGTCGTGCTGCGCGTAGTCCAGTCATTTACGGTATGCGTTCGCTTCGCCGGGGCATCGCCTTCCAACACACTCTCGGCTTCGGTAGCCGTAGGTTCTGGCTCCAATGCGGGCATCAACGCTTCGGCAGGGATGTTCTCGGGAGCATCGGCGGCGGGAGCCGTGGCTTTGGGCTCCGCGGCGACAGGTTCGGCGGCCGGCGCAGGCTTCTGTTCTTGTGAAGGTTGAGCCTTCTTGTCCTTCGCGTTCCAATGGCTGATGGACAGCGGCGCGCCGTCGCTGTACGCTGGACCGGCTATTCCCAGTCCGGCCACGCCTATCAACGCCAAGGTCCATGCCGACCGGCGTATGCGATCCATAGTCTCCTCCCTAAGAAACGTTCCGCGACTCGCATGATGGTCAGTCATGATGCGGCAAATAATTCCGCATGTCGCCAGGAAAATACCCTACTGTGGGCGTGAAGCCGCGCCGAACAACATTGCGGCCCTATCGACTCATCCTCGAACCGAGCGTAGTCTACGATACCGAAAGAGGGCAGTCAACATGAATCAGACCGGCCCCAACCGGTTTTGGTTTCCCTCCGTACACTACAACCGGTGGGGGAATTCGTGACATCCGGCACAACTAGCGGAGTATTCGCGCAAAGCGAAGCTCGGCGTGCCAAGGGACTTCTCCCCGCGTCAAATTCGGACGCAAGGGGCGATCCGAAACGTGTACACTCGGGGCGGATGTTAGGGCGTGGACACGACGTACACTAGGCGGGCGTACATGGCAGCAAAGATGAGTATACGATGGGGCGGCGGCAGTGCGGGCTGCCTCGTCCTCTTTGGCTTGCCGTTTGCCGGAGTCGGCCTGTTCATGGCTTACCTGACCCTCTCGACGCTGCTGACGTGGCGCTCCATGCAGTCCTGGGAGGAAGTCCCTGCCCGTATCGAATCCGCGGACCTCGACGTCGACACGGGAGGCGACAGCACCACGTACCGCTGCTCGGCCCGATATTCATACGAATACGGCGGACGACAATACTCCGGGACTCGCGTGGCCATCGGACGCGGCTCGGACAATATCGGGTCGTTCCATCACGACACGTATAACGAACTGGTCCGATACCGCGATTCCGGACAGCCCTTTCGCTGTTTTGTAAATCCGCGCGAGCCGTCCGAGTCTATTCTCTATCGTGGACTCCGCTGGGAAATGCTCATTTTCTACGGTATGTTTGTGATCGTCTTCGGTGGGGTGGGCGGCGGACTCGTGGCGGGGGCACTTTGGTCGCTTCGCAGGGCGCGCGAAATCGCGCAACTTCGCGCGCAACACCCCGGCAGTCCTTGGCTCTGGAAGCCAGAATGGGCGACTGGCGTAATTCGGTCGAACAGCCAAGCCCAGGTCATTGGAGCCATCGCGTTCGCCACGCTGTGGAACGCCATCTCCTTTCCTATCAGCTATTTCGTACTGTCGGACGCCGTCCTCCGCCAGGGCGACCGCGTCGCGCTTCTCGTGCTTATTTTCCCCTGCGTAGGAGTGTTCCTCGCCGCATGGGCAGCCTACGCCGTCCTTCAATGGCGCAAATACGGCAGTTCCGTGTTTCGCATGGCACAGACCCCCGGCGTGATCGGAGGCAAGCTTAGCGGCCTCGTCGAAGTGACGTCCAAGGTGCGGCCCCAAGACGGGTTTCACGTGACGCTAAGCTGCATCAACCGCGTCACAACTGGGTCTGGCAAGAACCGGAGCACGCACGAGAACGTTCTCTGGGAGGACACCCGCGTTATGGCGCATGAACTGTCCGAACGCGACGTTTCCCGCACCACCATCCCCGTCGCATTCGGCGTCCCGTACGACCGCCGCGAAACGGACGAATCCAATTCAAATAACGCAATCGTATGGCGGCTCGTGCTGAAAGCGGCCACTCCCGGCGTAGACTATGCTGCACAGTTCGATGTGCCCGTCTTCAAGACCGAGGCAAGCCAGCCACACTACGTG